>NZ_JAKFZO010000019.1:0-81703 GCF_021654175.1 Pseudoalteromonas sp. MMG024 | reverse complement strand
AGCACTCAGCTAATAACGATCAGTCACCAGTTGAGTATGACAATTCTTTAAGAAAAGTGTCCGGCTGGAGTTGACCAGAACACATACTCATCTGAGGCAGTCAGTTTAACGGAAACTTTCGCTTGCTTACTAACCGAAGGAACGGTAAATACAACTCCAGATTCTAATTCCTGTAACTCAAAATCACCGTTCGTTACTTCCCAAGCGAGTGAAATCTGACCACCTTCAGGATCGAGGCTTTGCTCGCCACTGAGTTGCACTTGGGTAAATTCTATAGCTTGATTTGCGCCTTTAATTACAACTGTTGGAGGAAGATTTTTATTTACTGTTAAATCAAACACCACCTCAGTTGCACCAACTTCTCCTGGGTTGAAAATAGCACTAAAAGAGGTTTTATAATCTTCATATGACAACGGCAACATAAAGCTAATATCGTTACCATCAAATTCAATATTATTGACCTCTGGACCTGCAGTTTGAGAAAAATCAAAAGTAAAACTTTCTTTTGAACTTGCAGATAAGGCCAACTCAACTATTTCCCCCGCATAAGCACTCTGAGGTCCTATAATTTCGTAACTTGAATCACTAATTTCTGGATCTTTTTTATCAGAGCCGCACCCAATCAAAAGTAAAGGTAGTAATAGCATCTGCATTAATAATTTCACGTTATTTCCTTATAAATTTAGTATATCCGTCCGCACCTTAGCATACACCACATTGATTTTTATATTTTTTTAAGCAGCAACCTTAATCACTAGTTAATAAAGTTGGTTGTTTTATCTCGTCCTCCGAACTCTCCAACATACAAAAATAAAAAATTAGAAATAAAAATAACCAAATCAAAGGCATTCTTAATACGGAAGAAGGAATGTTAGTCAAAAGCAAAAAGTAGCTAAGAAAAAAAATGAAGTACCTATCTGTACGCGTATTTTTGATATTTGTTATAGCCATATAAGATAGTAGCCCTAAAAGCAAGAAACCAGAAATGATTCCATAAGCTAAAATTACTTCGATAATATATGAGTGGGGATTCAAGGAAATTAGTTTTGAATCAAACTTGGTATTTATGTAGAAGTTTGAATAATTTCCACTGCCATAAGGAAATATAGCCCTATCTAAATTCGAGAAAAAATACAAATAAGAGTTTATCCGAATCCCACTACTATCATTACCTGAAGAAGAAGCTATGTCACGAATTGCTATTAACCTATTTACATTTCGTGCAACAAATGAAAACTCACTGTCAGTTTCAACTTTCATTGGTTCAAGGTTAAAAATAACAGCAACAAACATAATCAAGAACAGTGCACTCGCAACAAGCAGAAGCGAAAAAAGTTTATATTTTCTTTGGTACAACAAATAACCATAGAAAAACAAAATAAATAATAAAACAGCTAGTCTAGATAAAGTTAGTAATAAAATAATGGCTGTAGCCACAACAAGAATAACCGCTTTTTTTCTCATTGAAAGTTGTTCAGCCATCCAGTACAAATTACAAAAAAACATTAAACATATTATAGCTAGGTTATTTGGGTTGCTAAATGGCCCTTTAACTAGCTCTATCCCATGATCTAAATTTAACTCTTCATGCCAAAGCTGAATACCCAACCCAATTACCCCTAAAAACTGCACTATCGATGCAAGTATTAAGGTCAAGTACAGATAATAAAGGAAATTGAAGAGCTGACTTCTTAAAATTAATTTATTTTTGGTTATTGTGTAGACAATCAAGAAGATAGCCACAATGTGGAAAGCGTAAAAAGTGTCTTTAATTTGCTCTGAATTACGATAAAAAATAGTCGTAATGCCGATGGAAATAACAAATGCACCCAACAAAAAAAACACCCCCAGATCACGGACGTCATGTTTTTGCTTTATGAAATACAATGAACCTAACGCAATAATGACGGGGAAAAAAACATTCATTAGTGAGGCTGCGGGTGTAACGAGAAAAACTTTGCTCCCAAAAGCCAGACCAAAAATATAAATATAAAAGCAAAAAGCTAGTAAACTGCCAACTCTAATTGAAGAGAACATTATGACTTAAGATCATGCTTTGCCAAAACAAAAATAGAGCTCAATAGTGCTCCTAGAAAAGCGAATATAAAGCATATCAATGCCCTTTTGGGTTCAGATTTAAGTTCAGGATAAAATGGCGGATCTATTGTTTTAAATGCATATTCTTCTCGAGTCATAGTTAACATTTTTGCCTGTATTTGCTCTTCCATTAACTCATAAATAACACTTTTCGTATTCATTAATTTGATTTCATTTACGATATGATTTAAATTTTCGATGTTCTTTGTTACTAAGCTATCTTTCTGATTTTGCATCCATGAATTAGCTTCCCTAACATAGACCTCCAGCCACTTTTTTGCTAGTTCAGGCGAATAGTGCTTCATCGCCAAACGAATCAAACCAGTTTCATCGTCAACATTAACTTCTAAAACTTCTAAAAATGCTTCATATAATTCAAGGTCGGTTGGGTGAGGTGTCTCCCCTTCATCAACCTCTCTAACCCATTTATTTTCTAAAACATCATAAATGTCTTCATCTATCAACAGTTCATTCGTATCTTTATTCCAACCCTGCGCAGCAAATAACTCTACCTCTATTTTTTGATGCTTTATAAATTTGAGAATAAAAACCCTCGCTTTTAAAGTTTCAATTGCTATCAGAGACTCATTTCCTCCACTTGAGTTAACACTAATACCAGCAAGAGAGGCCAACCCTCCAAATTTAGAAGCTAAACCAGATATTCCTCCAGCGCCTTCATCAAGGTTAGGAATGTATACTCCCTCAGACTTGTAGATATTAGGTAAAGATAATGAATAAAGCACACCCGCTAAAGAAAATATCAGTGTCGATAAGATTATTTTATACTTATGAATTAACAAGGGTTTAATAAAATCAGAAACACTTAATTGTGAAAAATCTACATTTTTATTCATGACAGCAACATCCTAATACTGCTTAATTTTAATGGAACTCAAACATATAAGTTCAGCAAAACCATTTGTAAAAAAGTTTGGCATGCTAACCAAATCATGGCTTGCTCTAGCTGGCCCTAGACCCATGTATAGTAATATGACCTCTTCAGCCAACGGAAAAAGATTGCACGCAGATGCATATTCGTTATTCACTAATTCGTCATTCATTAAAGGATAAAAACCGCTAAATAGTGTGCCCGATAAGTTGTAAGCTTCATATCCAAGTTTTATTGCTGAATCCGAGCCATCATGAAATCGATACCGGTAAACACCATTATGACCATCAGTATAATTTTTCATTCTAATACCTGGGAAATCATTAGAGATAGGTACAATTATTTTGTTAATAAACTGTTTTATAAAACCTGTTTTTAAATCTGAATAATACAAGTATCTTGGACTGTTATATTCTGAGCTGTTAATTAAAGAGTCAAACCATAAAGAAAAGCGATGTGCATGAGAACTATCCAAAGCGATGCCCTCGACTGGTTTAGGCTCCATAGTATCAGTTAATACATCATGACCGGCATATAAGTAATCATCATAATCTTGCCACTGCCCAGGTTGATACAACCACCCATCTGATGTGTAAACTACTTCACTTTCAAAAACAAGTAATGCTAAGTCAAGAATATCTTTTTGAGTTTGCGTATGAGTTTCACTTTGATCTATTCTTAGTGTGCTCAAGTCTGCTGCGATCACAAATGTAAAAAACTCTTCATCAAAGGTCGCTCTTTTGTATTTGGGAAGATAATCTTTATTATTCAACTTCCAAATTACTCGCTCCTTTAATCCATTTGTATGAATACCAAATACATGAACAGGGCGGTAAAACCATAAGTCAGTTAAATATTCTGAAATAAAGTTACTTATTTCAGAGTGATACTGTTGCCACTCATCGCGCTGTGAAACAAAAGTCAAGTATTGCGAAGTTAAATACCAAAATTGGAGCTGCTTTAGGCGGTTTTCATTAACACTTTCAGTCATTACGAGAGAGTAACGACTAAAAAAATCATGAAACTCTTGTATTTTCTCTTCATCACTTGTCTTGAAAGCCAAATGTAAAGGAACCATCAAGATTTGGCCGGCATCATAAGTATACAGCTCTAACCATAAGTCATCTTGAAGATAGGGTGTAACGGTTTCCCCCCAAAGCTTATCAATATTTTGATTTCTTAATTGCTTTTCATTTACTCTATCTTCGGAGCAACCAACTATCAAAAAAACACTCAAAATTATAAAAAATAATCTCATCCTCCCCCCCCTACAAATACGGATGCATCGGCAAACTAAATACCTGCCTTGCTAGGCGCTCTGCTACTGGAAAGTCTCCATGGCTGTAACCCAGACCCTTAAATGCCGTTTGCTCATGCATGCACGTACCATAATAAATCATGGTCGGGATACCTTGTGCTTTATACTCTGCCATTATTGCATCGCGATTTTCATCAACAAGTGTATATTGCGCCCAAGAACTTAAGTAACCAGCTGGTACATGTGGTGTGTTAAAACGCGTAGAGAGTTCCGCTGTATACTTTTCTGCAGCTGCATTTCGCTTCACTAATTCAGTGGGAAACTCAGCTAATTTCTCTAATAAAACCGCAGCTTGAATAGTGTCTAAACGACTGTTCATACCAATGCGGACATTGTCATACTTATCGCTTCCCTTACCGTGAACTCGGTAAGAGCGTAATAATTCTGCAAGGTCGTCATCATTGGTAAACAAGGCGCCACCATCACCGTAACAGCCTAGTGGTTTTGCCGGGAAGAAACTAGTCGTGGCGATATCGCCAAAACTGCCCGCTCTTTGTCCATTAATTTCGCCGCCAAAGCCCTGCGCAGCATCTTCAATAAGTTTTAAACCAAATTTATTAGCAATGCGCTCTAATTCTGGGTAGTTTGCCGGTAAGCCAAACAAGTCAACTGCGATTATCGCTTTGGGCGTGAGCTGACCTGCGGCAATCACTTTTTCAATTTGACGCTCTAAGTCTTGCGGGCAGATATTAAATGTCGCCTCATCAGAGTCGACAAATACTGGGGTAGCTCCCGAAAACGCAACCACTTCTGCGGTCGCAAAGAAGGTAAAAGTAGGACAAAAAACAGCATCGCCCGCTTTGATATCAAATGCCATCATGGTGAGTTGCAGCGCGTCGGTACCATTGGCACAGGTGATTGCATGCTTAACGCCAACATACTCTGCAAGCTGCTGTTCTAACTCTTGCACTTCTGGGCCCATTATATATTTGCCATGCTCCAGCACAGTGCGAATGCGTGCATCTATTTTGTCTTGCAGGTGCTTATATTGCGCTTGTAAATCGATAAACTGCATTATTAATCCATCTCTACTGATAGCTGACCATCTTTTAAACGGTAATTATCACCAGTGTGTTCACACACTGCTTGACCATTCCCTGTTAACGGCAGTGGCAACTGCTCGCCATATTTACTTATCCAACCAATTTGTTTTGCTGGAACGCCCACCATTAAAGCAAATGGCGGCACATCTTTATTAACAACAGCGCCTGCGCCAACCAGTGCATATTCACCGATGGTAACACCGCAAACCACCGTGCAATTGGCGCCTAAGGTGGCACCTTTTTTCACTAATGTGTCACGGTATTCCATTTTTCGTTCAATAAACGAACGCGGATTATACACGTTGGTGAACACCATACTTGGTCCACAAAATACGTCGTCTTCTAGGTGAACATTATCGTAAACCGACACATTATTTTGAATTTTTACGTTGTTACCAATAGTGACTTTATTGCCGACAAACACATTTTGACCAAGTGAGCAGCCTTGCCCAATTTGAGCACCGCCACACACATGCACAAAGTGCCAAACTCGGGTGTTGTCGCCAATTAATGCGCCTTCATCAACGATGGCGCTGTCATGTACCGTATAGTTACTCATTAGATTAATTCTTTAGCAAACGGGTGAACTTCCGCTTCAGATTCAATATGCACTTTGCCTTTTCGAATTCCTTCAACGGTTTGCACACAATGACGCGCATCCTCAATACCATAACCGCGTCCAGCTAAAATCTCTTGGTAGCTCACAGTGTGTAAGTCAGTAAAGCCCCCTGAGAATTCCAGCTCATTGCCATCGCAAGTAATTGAACGGAATGTTGGTTGCTTTCCTTTTACCGAATCTGGTAAATCACTGGCATCAATCGATAAGAACCAGCGAACACGAGCTTTTTCATACTCTAAATAACCAGACGCCTTATCTTCATTCATAAAATGAAGGTCATTGCGCTGTAAATCACCAAAAATAAAGTGCAGCATATCGAAGAAATGAACACCGATATTGGTTGCTACACCAAACGATTTACGCGGGTCGCCTTTCCAACTTTCCATATACCACTTACCACGTGATGTAATGTAAGTCAGTTCAACCTCATGCTTTTCATCTGAAGTTGCGTTCGCTACTTGCTCTTTTAAGTCTAAAATCGCTTGATGATGGCGCAGTTGTAGAATGTTATATACTTTACGGCCCGTTTCTTTTTCAACTAACGCTAAATCGTCAAGTTGCTCAATAGTTGGTACTAACGGCTTTTCACAAATCACATCACAACCTAAACGCAAACCCGCTGTAATGTGAGAATGGTGTAAGTAGTTTGGTGAACACACCGATACATAATCGAGTTGGGTATTTACATCTCGTTTCAATGTGTGGGCAAAGTCATAAAAACGCTCAAACTCTGTAAACATTTCACTTTGTGGTGAAATGCTATCAATAATGCCAACTGAATCATTAATATCAAAACACACCGATAAATGGTTTTCTGTTTCTTTAATCGCTTTCATATGACGTGGTGCGATGTAACCTGACGCACCAATAAGGGCAAAATTCTTCACTGAAAATCCTCTTCAATCTAGGCTTTGATAATGTGGTCTGCAGGCGCTCTATACTTGCCTCGCGTATCTACCAATAACTGGGCGTTTTCTTTAATTAAGCTGTAATCAAATTTATCGTGATCTGTTGCTAACACGATAGCATCAAACTCTGCTACCGACGCAGGCGTCAGTTCAACCGAAGACAAATCAAAGTTATGCTCGCGCATTTTAGGGAAAACCGGTACATGAGGGTCTGAATACGCCACGTCAGCACCTTTCGCTTCAATTAATTCCATAATTTCAACTGATGGCGATTCACGCATATCATCAACATTCTTTTTATAAGCAATACCGAGCACAAGTACCTTACTACCCTTTAATGCTTTACCATGCTGATTTAAGCCATCCATTAACTTATTAACGACATATTCAGGCATCGCCGTATTAACTTCACCGGATAATTCGATAAAACGCGTATGTAAACCATATTCGCGCGCTTTCCAAGTTAGATAAAATGGGTCAATCGGGATACAGTGGCCGCCTAAACCAGGGCCTGGATAATACGGTGTAAAACCAAATGGCTTGGTTGCTGCGGCATCAACAACTTCAAAAATATCAATGCCCATACGATCCGCTACAACCTTCATTTCATTAACAAGGCCGATATTGACAGCACGATGAATATTTTCTAAAAGTTTAGTCATCTCAGCAGCTTTGGTTGAACTCACTGGCACAACTTTATCAATCGCAGGCGCATACAATGCAACCCCCACTTCAGCACAAGCCGCAGTATGACCACCACATACTTTTGGTATCGTACGTGTTTCAAAGTCTGGATTGCCTGGGTCTTCTCGCTCTGGTGAATAGATTAAGAAAAAGTCTTCACCAACGGTAAAGCCTCGCGCTTCAACACGTGGAAGCAACTCTTCTTCTGTGGTACCTGGATAAGTTGTACTTTCCAGTGACAACACTTGCCCTTTTCTAAAGTATGGCGCGAGCGCTTCTGTTGTATCAATAACAAAACTTAAATCTGGCTCACGGTACTTATTAAGTGGCGTGGGTACACACAAAATTAACGCATCACATTCAGATGCTCTTGAAAAGTCAGTAGTTGCGTCAAAACCATTAGACAACGCTTGCTGAATAGAAGAAGGTGAGATGTGCTCTATATAACTTTGACCATTTAATAACGCATCGACTTTAGTCTGGTCAATATCAATGCCCAGCACGTCGAATCCAATCGCGCTATATCTTAGCATCAAGGGTAAGCCTACATAACCAAGCCCTACAATGCCTATTTTGGCTGATTTCGACTTAAAATTTTCAATGATCAATTTTTTCATAATCCAAGCTTTAATTTTTAACCTTTAAGATAGCTTTATAAAACGCTTGTAATGTTTTGAGCTCGCACGCCCAATTGTAGTTTTCCATTACAGCCGCTTTACCGTTGTTACCCATTTCAATAAGAGAATCAGGTTTTGACAGCAAAGAGTTAATACCGAGGGCTATTTCAGTAGGAGATTCAGGATCAACACAGACACCAACCTTTGCGGTATCTACAATACCTTGGTACAGTTCAAAGTTAGAGGAAACGACAGCTATCCCAGCAGCCATATACTCAAACATCTTTACGGGATAGGCAACTTCATAATCGCCGGTAGGTTGAAGAGTGACTAGTCCGATCTGACATTTTCGCATTATCTCAACAACTTTGTCTCGATCTTGCCACCCATAATAAACAACTTTTTGCCACCCTTTTTTTGCTCGCACTTCTTGCTCTAGTGCAGCTGGAAAAAAAGGTCCTATCAAGTGTAAACGAACATATTCTGGGGTGCTTTCAAGAGCATCGACCATTTGCATAATACCGCGCTCTTTTGTAATCGCTCCCACATAAATCAAAGACCCCATCTCTTTGTCTTCAAAAGCGATATTTTGTAACTCGCTAAACTCCTCAAGATCAGGGTAATTTCTAACAAGTGCGATATTATTTTTTGAAAACCTCTGCGCGATATGAGGGGTGACCGTAATAACACCAGATAATATTTTGGCGGCTATAGACTCAGCGATAGTCACAATAAAAGAAAGTGGCTTTGCTACATAAAAAGGTATCCAAAACTTCCTTAATACTTGCTTAGGAACATCTTCATGCACATCGTAAACCACTTTTTTACCGAACACTCTTAGCATTAGCGCTATTGGCGTTAGTTCAGGATCGTGATATTGATAAAGATCCGCTTTTAAAGAAAGTGCAACTCTAAAAATTTTCAATGATGTAAACACTAAACGGACAAACTTGTTTGCAGGTTTACCTAAATCTATAATATTAACGCCATTTTTCAGTTCATTGCCAAGACCATCAGCAACAACAAGAGTAACCTTACCAAAGGTTTTAGCAAGGGACGAGCATTGCTTAACAAATACTCGCGTATCTTGACGTTTATGTACACTTGTTAAGTGAACAATATGGACATCACTCATTACAAGCTACCAATAGCTGCAACAGCTACACCTAACTGATATACAATCTGTGTAACTTGCGTCCACAGTGTTAAATTATCTTTGTACTGACTATCAAGAGGCACAACTATCGTATCGCCAGGTTGAATTTGTGATTGCTTGTTATTTACAGCGAACCAGCTGTTTTTGTTAGGGATAACAACTTTACCACTTGCCTTAATAATAAATACTTTGTCAGTTGCGGCCTTATCTTTCATACCACCACTCAAACCGATGTAATCATCCACATTGTAGCTTTCTTGATGCAAGTGAGAAGTTGATACGAACACTTCACCAATTACGTTAACTGACTGTTTTTTGCTTGGAATATAAAGTGTGTCTTTATTTTCTAATAAAAGATTAATGTCGTTATTTAAAACCGCATTAACATCGACAACTAAACGTCCTACTGCTTCAATATCGGATAACTGGTCAATTAACTTATCGATCCCTGTTCCAGTAGCACTAGATGCCCCTAAAATACTGTTTTCAGAGTTCAAATTATTAGTGATCAGATCTTTCTTCATCGATTCTGCTAATTGCTGAATTTGCTCTCGCTCTTTTAATCTTAACGATTCACGCGTAAACACGATGGCATCAATATCTGCAAACTCACTAAAACCACCTGCACGTTCAATAACCTCTTTTAAGGTTTCACCTTTTCTAATGGTATATTTACCCGGTAGTTTGACCTCACCATTTAAGGTAACTGAGATATTTTCCTGCCAGTTTGGTATTTGAAAAATATTAAGGTAATCACGGCCTTTTAACGGGATATCAGCCGCTTCATCACCTAATAATATGCCGTTTAAATCAACCGCAAGATTATTTACCGATAAGTATTCATTTTCCATAAATTGGCGAGACAATTCAGCTTGTTCTAAATAAGCACCTTCAATTAAGCCACCTGCGGCATTGATAAGATCGGATACTTTTCCATTCACCGGAATAGGATACAAGCCTGGGTATTTAACACGGCCGGATATTTCAGCAATGTTTGCACCTTGCACACCCGTTTTTTGTGTAACCAATCGCTGTAATAATTTAGGCAATAAATTCGAACGACTATAAAAAGCAAGTTCTGGTAAGTCTTCCTGTGTCTCGCTAGTAAAAATCTCTTCGATGTAAATTGGCGTTTTAATTGAAACTTCAGGTAATTCAACAGGGATTACTTTTTGATTATTTTCACCTTCTTCAGTGAAAACAATCTGTTTCTCTTCAGGTTTAATATAGTCATCAAACGCTCGTTTTTTATAATTCTTCCACTTGTACAGGCTCATTTGACTTTCAAAATCAGCTTGCGTTAACGCATAATTTTCAAGCATCGCTCGTTCATTTTTCTCAAGTTCAAAACGACTGAAAATAATGACTTTATCATCTTTAAATAATGTGAAATTATTTTGCTCCACAGACTTAGGTTCAAATTGAAACACATCAATATGGCCTTTAATTTCACGCACCACAATCGCATAACTGAGGTCGCTAATAGGTAGCAGCACCCCTTTTCTATTGCTAAATAGTGCTGATAGCGATAACCCTTCATACCACTGATAAAAACCAGGCCTTGAAACTGCGCCAATTAGTGCCACACTATTCGCTGCTTGCTCACTTTTTTTATCAATATAGATTTCATCACCATCAATCGGCGTTAACTTACTAAGTTTTGCTTGTTCTATTGACTTAATAACGGTGCTTTCGCTACCAGATAGCTGCTTAACACGAATCACATTTTTATAAGCGGACGGCGCAAACCCGCCAGCGAATTTAATTGCGTCAGCATAACTTTCTTGCTCTTTTAATTCATAAATTGCAGGACGTTTGATGCCACCTTGAATCGCAACCTGTTTGCTGGCTGCAGGCACAAAAACCACATCTCCAGTGCGTAATGCGGTATTGCCATCAATACCTTGCTGTAATAACTGATACAAATCAAAGGTTGTTACTACCTTATTTTGCCGACGAACTGTGATATTTCGTAACGAAGCAATATCACTCACACCGCCAGCAAAACCAATCGCACTAATCACATTTGAAAATGGCGGCAATACATAATCACCTGGATAATTAACCTCACCCGCCACAAACACTTTTATGGGCTGAATTTGGCCTATGGAAACCGTAACCTGCGTACCAATTCTCTCACGCTCAACCGTTGACGTGATCATTTCAGTCGCTTGAGAAAATGTAAGACCCGCGATAGTTAGTGGTGTAATGCCTGGCACAACTATTTTGCCATTTGAATTAATTGCCAATTCAAACAACTCAGACTCTTTACCATAAAAACTAACATTAAGCGTATCGCCGATAGCAAGTACATAGTCAAATGGCACGGCTGAGATTGATTGACTAAGTAAGGTCGATTCAGGGTTATTAAACACTTCTGAGCCATAGAGCTTTAACTCATCAACGACAGGCTCAAATCTCGTATCCAGATCCTCTGTAAATACTGGCTCTTCTTCTCTTTTTATTTGCGATTGATAGTCTATTTCCAAACCACTATTAGCATTAGTATTAGGTGATTTAAGGTCATTGATATTGACCCCCATTTTTTTAGCCAAAGCTGCTTGCTGAGATGCAGGAAGTTTTTTAAATGCCGCCATTTGCTGACTGGATACAGCATAAGAACCCACCGAAAAAAATGCAAATGAACACAATAGAAGCACGGATAAAAAACGCACCATTGGTATCTCCCTGAATAATGCAAAGCCCAATATAAAACCAGTATTTGCGACTAAAAAACTAATATAAAAATCGACGCGAGATAATAGCAAAAATCGAAAAAAAATGACAATCAATTCGAAAACTAAGGTACAAGAGGATGTTTTAAGTTAAAATTCAGCGCTAACTCACCCACACATCAAACAATATAATGAAAATTCTATATCTTCATCAATATTTTGCTACCCCAAAAAGTAATGGTGGTACTCGCTCTTATGAGTTTGCCAAAAGGCTATTTGCCGATGGGCACCAAGTAACTTTTGTAACATCATCCGCATTTTTGAATTCTAAAGAGTACTCTTTAACCCCTGGGTGGAATGAGCTACATATTGAGGGAATTTTATTACACGTATATCACTTACCATACTCAAATACAGACTCTTTCGTTAAACGCATATCCAAGTTCATTAAATTCTCTTTTGTTTCCACTAAAAAAGCGCTATCAATTAAAAGCGACGTATTATTTGCAACTAGCACACCTTTAACCATAGGTATTCCCGCACTTATATATAAGAAATTAAAAAAAGTGCCGATGGTTTTTGAAGTGAGAGACTTATGGCCTGAATTACCCATAGCTGTTGGTGCAATTAAAAACACCCTACTGATCAAAATCTTATATGCGTTCGAAAGGTACATTTACCGTAATGCAGAACATATTGTTGCGTTATCTCCAGGTATGAAAGAAGGGGTACAGAAACAAGGTATTTCAGATAACTCCATCACAGTTATTCCTAATAGTTGCGACACAGCTTTATTTAAAGACGTTAAATCAAGTCAAAAATTTATAGATAAAAATCTACCCTTTCTTAACGATCGAAAGTTAATCGTATATGCCGGCACCTTTGGGTTAATAAATCGCGTCGACTATATTGCTGACTTAGCAAAAGCGTCGCTCGATAAACATCCTAATCTCTGTTTTGTCGCAATAGGTAGTGGCATGCATAAAGAAGATGTTATCGCAAAAGCCAACTCTTTAGGTGTACTAGAAAAGAATCTATATATTCTCGATCCGATAGCGAAAGAACAGGTTAAATATCTTTATCGCGAAGCTGATTTATGTTTAAGCTTATTCGGCCCAGTTGAGGAAATGTGGCATAACTCGGCGAATAAACTGTTTGATGCATTAGCATCTCAAACACCTATCGCTATTAATTATGGTGGCTGGCAAAAAGAGTTTATAGAGAAAACTGGTTGTGGTTTAGTATTAACTAATGACTTTGACAACGCAGTTTATCAAATTAACAATCTACTTAATGATCAAGAAAAGTACAAACAAGCCCAGTCGGCTTGTTATGATTTAAGTCATAACGACTTCTCGCGCGACAAACTATATCAAAAGTTTAAACAAGTTTTATTAGATGTAAAAAAGAGCGCTAATTAGCGCTCTTTTACAATTTAGTTTAAGCCTAAAACTTAAAAGCTATACACCAAGGTCAATACTGTCTCAGTGTCTGTATTTACTTTATCAGCATCAACTTCTGAGTTGTGAGTTACGTTAAAGCCAACTTTCATTTGTAATGAGCCGTTGATCTTAGTCAGTAACGCAGTTTCAGAAATGCTTTTGGTATTGGTGCTACCTGATTCAACTTTAACGCGCTGGGTAAACTTAGCGTTGTCGCTGATTGTCCAGCTAAAGTCAGCTTTCGCTAGTGCAATCCATTCATCATCGCGCTCACCTGCTTTAGGGCGACCATCTTTGAAAAGCTCTTGGTTTTTCTCTGAATACTGGAAATATTTGTAACCCGGACCAAAGTCGAAGCCAAGTGTCATATTTGACTCATCAATCAAACGAAAACCATAACCGCCTGAAAGTACTGTTTCGTGACGGTATGCGCCAAAGTAATCGCTATCGTGCGTTAAACCTACGAATAAGTGAGAGTGCTTTTCACCAAGATTGTAGTTACCTTGAATCGCGGCACCGTATTTTTCATTGGTGCGTTGTGTGTCTTTTAAACCACTATCAAGCGTCACTTCGTCTTCTTTATAAAGTGCGTTTAACTTATACTCATTGGTCCATTTACCAATATCATGTTTTGCATTTGCACCGAACTTAAACGTGGTAGTTTCGGTATTACCACTGGTAATAATGGCACCAAGCTCGCTACTTGCTTCCCATGTTTTTTCTTCGTCAGCAATCGCTTGGTTAGTAAGTGCAATTGCTACAACTGACGCTAAATATCTTAATTTCATTATCTCAGCCTATTACTCGCTAATTTTATTTAAATGAACATCCATTTGAGGGAAAGGAATAGAAATACCCGCTTCATCTAATGCAAGTTTGAAGTTTTCTTGAAGGTAAAAATAAACTGCCCAATAATCTTCAGTTTTTGCCCAAGAGCGCGTTACAAAGTTAACGCTTGAGTCACCTAAAGTATGAACACCGATGAAAAATGCAGGATCTTTGAGTATTTTATCATTTGATTTGATTACATTTTCAAGCACTTCACGCGTTTGCTTTAGACATGAGTCGTAGCTAACGCCAACCATAATATCAACACGACGCGTTGCTTGACGGCTGTAGTTTACAATTGCGCCACCCATAATTGCCGAGTTTGGTACTATGATTGTTTTATTATCAGGTGTTAACAGTTCTGTTGAAAAAATCTCGATTTTAGAAACACTACCTGAATGACCCGCAGCATCAATAAACTCACCTGATTTAAATGGACGTAGAATAATAATAAGCACGCCTGATGCAAAATTTGAAAGAGAGCCTTGTAACGCTAAACCAACCGCTAAACCCGCTGCACCCAAAATTGCGATAAACGATGTTGTTTCAATACCAACTTGAGAAAGTGCCATTAGTACTGTTGCCGCAAATACAAGTGCGTACACAATATTTGCTAAAAACGAACCAACCGCTTTATCTACTTTTTTCTTTTCGATCGCTTTTTTGGTTAACTTTTCACATACTTTTGCTACGCGAATGCCCACAAGTAAAATGACAATTGCGACTACCGTTTGTAAGCCGTAATGTAAAAGTAAGTCAGAGTTTTCGTTCAACCATTTAGCTGCAGAATCCATGAGTATTCCTTTTGTCGTTGATTTAGGTAATTTTAAGAATTATAAAGATTTTTAAAATTTACGTCACTTCTTTTCACAGTTTAAGCGGATCTTTAACTTGATTGTCACTTGGTTTTGAAGGTCTACTCCAAATAAACAACAAAACGCTTACAATACTGATCACAACAATCGCTTTGAGCCATATTGGGAAGGGAATAAAGAACAATGGATAGGAAACTAATAACAACATGGAGCAAGTCGCGATTACTTTAACTTTTGTTCTTATTACACCATGCGCTTCCCAATCCGTTATTAGTTGACCGAAAATTCGATGATTCAATAACCATGAATGCATTCGCGTTGACGATTTAGAAAAGCAAAATGCCGATAACAGTATAAAAGGAGTGGTCGGTAGCAACGGAAGAAAAACCCCAAGCACTCCCAGCAATAAACTGACCAAACCTATTACTAACCAAACTGAACGAATAACAGTCTTTTTTAACACTACAAAATCGCAAACTAAATTTATTTAGCTAAAAGCATAACATAAGTCTTCACACGGGCATGTTTTTTATGTATTATGCGCGCCACACCAAATAAGGTGTTTCAAATTTTGTGGCGGCTGTAGCTCAGTTGGTAGAGCCCTGGATTGTGATTCCGGTTGTCGCGAGTTCAAGTCTCGTCAGTCGCCCCACTTCTTATTAAAAATTCCTTTTTTTAACTTCAAAAATATAACAACTAGCTAAACAAAATGCATGTGCTTAGCAAGTCACCTTCTTTCGCTTCTAATTAAATTAGTTAATGCACCATAAGTTTGTCTCGAGCGCTCACTTTTGAAGCCTAACGCCAATGTCATTAGCATTTTAAAGTTTTATTCCTTCAGCATAGAAAAAGCATATCTGCTCATTGTCTATTAGCTGCTGTTAACAAGTAGACGGCGTTTAGCGTACTAGAATGCACGCACATTGCGACACTAGACAACATTATTTTAGGCAATAAAAAACGCGACTTAAGTCGCGTTTTTTAATTTCATTAATTTTGAAAAGACTAAGCCGTTGCAGTTTCTAAACCTGGCGCAGCCATAGTGACAGACTCTTCAAATGTTGCCCATTCCCAAGCTGATTCAGTCGCCATCAACTTACGAAGTAGCTTATTATTCAGATCATGGCCTGATTTATACGCAGTTACCTTACCAAGTAAGTTATAACCCGTCATAAACAAATCACCAACACAATCTAAAATCTTGTGTTTTACAAACTCATCAGGGTAGCGTAATCCATCTGGGTTAAGTACTTTAAAGTCATCAAGTACAACTGCATTATCCATGCTGCCGCCTAGTGCTAAATTGTTAGCGTGCATGTATTCAATATCACGCATAAAGCCAAATGTACGCGCTCGGCTAATTTGCTCGATAAAGTTCTTAGCTGTGATGTCTAACCCAATACGTTGGCGACTTTCGTTAATTGCTGGGTGGTTAAACGCAATTTCAAAGTCGATATGAAAACCATCATATGGTTCAATCTCAGCCCACTTATCGCCGTCTTCAACACGCACCGTTTCGGTAATGCGAATAAAACGTTTAGCTGCATTTAGCTCTTCGATGCCAGCCTTTTGGATAAGGTAAATAAACGGTAAAGAACTACCATCCATAATTGGCACTTCAGGGCTATCTAATTCAACAATCAGATTGTCTAAGCCTAATGCTGCAATTGCAGCGATTAAATGCTCAGTAGTCGATAAGCGAACGCCATCTTTATTGATTAAGCATGTACATAATTGAGTATCGCCCACGGCCTCAGGTGTTGTTTCAAAATCAACAACAGGATCTAGGTCTACCCGGCGAAATACAATCCCCGTATTCGCACTAGCAGGTCGGAGAGTGATAGAAACCTTTTCACCCTTATGTAATCCAACACCTACGGCACTGACTTTTTCAGTTATGGTACGCTGCTTAATCATAGGCTATCCACTTATTCGTTAAAATCGGCCGACTATCTTACCACAGATAAGACCAGCTTGCCAAATTATGGTTGTTTTTCAAACAATCTTATTAATCAGCTTGATTACGTAAGAAAGTTGGTACATCAAAATAATCTGCTTTGTCTTGCTTTTTGTCTAATGGAGCGCTTTCTTTGACTTCGTTTTGAACACTTGGTTCAACCGTCTCAGGCGTTTCTACACTGCCCGACTGTGCAAAACTGGGTACAAATACACCTGGTGTTGCAGTAGCGTTGCCCGGAGTGCTTGTTGATTGCGCTGTATCAGAGCCAGACACTTTTTTGATATCTGCACCTACAATGCCAAATTGAGGCTTGCGCTCGCCGCCAAGCCCCGTTGCAACAACAGTCACACGTAACTCTTCGGACATATCTGGGTCGATAACCGCACCTACAACAACCGTTGCATTTTCTGACGCTAGTGCCTTAACGTGGTTACCAACTGTTTCAAATTCTTCAATCGCAATGTCCATACCCGCGGTAATATTTACAAGAATACCTTTCGCACCTGTTAAGTCAACGTCTTCAAGTAACGGGCTTGAAATTGCTGCTTCAGCTGCTTCTTGCGCACGATCAGGACCTTTCGCTGACGCTGTGCCCATCATTGCAGTTCCCATTGCAGACATAACAGTACGTACGTCGGCAAAATCCACATTGATCAGACCTGAGCGAGTAATTAACTCAGCGATACCTTGTACAGCACCAAATAACACATCATTCGCTTTAGCGAATGCATCTAATAATGTCGTACCTTTGCCTAAAACTTTAAGCAATTTATTGTTAGGAATTGTAATAAGTGAATCAACGTGTTGAGACAACTCATTAATGCCATCCTCTGCTGCCGATGCACGCTTTTTACCTTCAAATTCAAAAGGTCGTGTTACTACTGCAACAGTTAAAATGCCCATTTCTTTAGCAATACGTGCCACAACAGGTGCAGCACCTGTACCTGTACCACCGCCCATACCGGCAGCAATAAAGATCATATCTGCGCCTTCAAGGCCGTTACGAATCGTTTCTGCATCCTCTTCTGCAGAATCACGACCCACCTCTGGGTTTGCCCCAGCACCTAAACCTTGTGTAATTTGCGTACCTAGCTGCACTGTTACATCAGCTGATGATTTACGCAGTGCTTGCGCATCGGTATTGGCCGCAATAAATTTTACGCCTTCAATTTGCTTTTTAACCATGTGCTCAACAGCGTTACCACCGCCACCGCCGACACCGATCACTTTAATTACGGCTTCTTCACCGTGCTGTTCCATTAAATCAAACATGTTTAACTCTCCGACTAACTACCTTATGAAAATTCATAAGGCAAAAGCTTAAAACTCCCCTTGAAACCATTTTGTTAAACGGTTCCACCAATTTCCATTACCAGATTCTGTGGTGCGGCTGCTCTGGCTATGCTGCATAGTTCGACCATACTGCAACAACCCAACTGACGTTGCGAATGACGGATCATTCACATAATCAGTAAGTCCAGCTATCCCTACTGGTTGACCAACGCGCACTGGCATTTGGAAAATTTCTTCTGCTACTTCAACAACACCTTGCATCTTGGCGGTACCGCCTGTCAGCACAATGCCTGCAGCTATTTGTTCTTCTAAACCTGAGCGACGAATCTCTTTCATCGCCAACTCAAAAATCTCTCTCATGCGCGGCTCTACAACTTCAGAAAGTGTATGGCGCGACATAATACGTGCAGGTCTACCACCTACACTTGGTACTTCAATACTGTCTTCTTGACTTGCTAAGCGACTTAGTGCGCTGGCATATTGTACTTTAATTGCTTCAGCATGCGAGATAGGCGTGCGAAATATTTTCGCAATATCGCCAGTTACTTGATTTCCCGCAACTGGTAGCACCGCCGAGTGGCGCAAAGAGCCTTGCGTGTATATGGTAATATCCATAGTGCCACCACCAATATCAACCACTGCAACACCAAGCTCACGCTCATCTTCGGTTAAAACTGAATCGCCCGACGCCAGCGCCGAGAAGATAAATTGATCAACACGTAGGCCACAACGCTCAACACATTTTTCTATGTTTTTCGCCATATCGTTTGAGCACGTAATAATATGCGCTCGCGCTTCCATACGTACACCACTCATACCAAGAGGATTACGAATGCCTTCTTGCATATCAACGGTGTATTCTTGTGGTAACGCGTGCAACATCTTGCGTTCAGCTGAAATAGGAACTGATTTAGCGATATGAATAACATTATCGATGTCGTCATGGGTGATTTCAGCGTTGTTAATCGCCACTACACCATTTTCATTTTGACACTGAATATGTTTTCCTGATATGCCTAGGTACACCGAGCTAATACGGCAATCTGCCATTAATTCAGCTTCATCTAACGCTCGCTGAATCGACTCAGATACTAAATTAAGATCGTTAACACCACCTTTATCCATGCCTTTCGCGTTTTGACTGCCAACGCCTACAATGCTCAGCTGATTATCAGGTGTTACCTCACCGACAACAGCAACAACTTTAGACGTTCCTACGTCTAAGCCGATAATGAGATTACGTTCAACTGCCTTGGTCATACCCTAGTTATACCTTATTATTTTTAGTTTGCTCTTGCACTGGCTGAAGCCAGCTCACAGCTAATCCCGTATCATACCTTAAATCTATCGAATCTACCTCTTTATCCGACGAGTTTTTTATCTCTGGATATAAATCGATAAACCGCTGCACTCTAAGCGCAATATCTTTGCGTCCTAGGTTTAATTTAACACCACTATTTAACCATAATTTCCATGAAAAACGCTCTGACAGCGCAAGGCTACTTAACCCGATTTCATGTAGCGCTAATAACTCTTTAAATGTTTTAAAGGTTTTCCACGCTTCATTTTCACTGCCTTCAGGCCCATACAACATAGGTAACTTGTTAAAAAACTGCTCTGCCGGTGCCTGAAAGATGTCGCCATGGGTATTTAGCAGTAAATCTTGATTCCAAATTGCCACTGCCTGATGCTCAGTAACATAAACACGTAGTGTATCTGGCCACTGTTTACGTACAGATACACTTGCTACCCAAGGCAGTTCCAATAATTTCTCTTGCACTTGGTTTACATCTACATCAAAAAACGTTTTAACTTTTAATGACTTAATTTTATCAACAATTGCTTGCTCACTTGTATATACAGGGTCACCATGAACCAATACTTTGCTCAACTTACTATTTTGTTCCGTTGCTAAGTAATCGGTTAAGGCATTCACCCCTTGCCACGTAATAAACAAGGTCAAAACAAAAAAGCTTACTCCCATTAGCAAAGACCAATTAGTTGCAGCAACTAATCGCTTTGTTAAATTTGCTAATGTAAGTAGTGTGTCTTTCATTTACAGTGTCGAATCTAAAATTTCTAAAACTAACTGAGCAAAATCTCTACCTGAGTCTTTTGCAGCCATAGGTACCAATGACTTTTCTGTCATGCCCGGTACAGTATTCACTTCCAACAAATAAAATTCACCGCTTTGATCACGCATCGCGTCCACTCGGCCCCAATCTTTAGCACCAACAAGCGAAAATGCCTGCGTTGCGATCATTTGTAAATATGCAGTATCTGCGTTTGATAAATCAGCTGGGCAATGATAACTCGTAGTAGATGACTTATATTTCGCTTCGTAGTCATAAAAACCGCGTGGTGTTTTCATTTCAATCACCGATAGCGGCTGGTTGTTAAGCATGCTAACGGTATATTCGGTGCCAGTGATCCACTGCTCAAGCAATACTTCATCATCAAACTTAAAGGCATTTTCAAGCGCACTTTTTAATTCTTCACTCGTGCTTGCTTTAGCCATACCGATACTCGAACCTTCGTGGCTAGGCTTAACCATTACCGCACCAAATTCGTTAATAATCGATTCAATACTAAAGCCTTCACCTTTTTTAACCGTGGTAAATTTAGCGGTTGGTAAGTTGTTGGCAACAAATAATTGCTTACAACGTACTTTGTCCATAGCTAGCGCACTGCCTAACACGCCACTGCCGGTATAAGGCAAGCCCATAAATTCAAGTGCACCTTGAATAGTACCGTCTTCACCGCCACGGCCATGCAACGCGATAAACACACGATCGATTCCTAATGTTTTAAGCTCAGCAAGCTCTCGTTCTTTTGGATCAAATGCAATCGCATCAACACCATTGGTAATCAGGGCGTTTAATATGGCACTTCCCGAATTGAGTGATACTTCACGCTCAGCCGAATTCCCACCTAATAAAACGGCGACTTTACCATACTGCTTTTGGCTCATTGTGCTACCTGCTTTAGCTTAGTTACTTTCATTTCTGTTTCAGCAATTTGTTTTACTAATTGACCTATATTGCCCGCACCTTGCGTTAACACTAAGTCATTATCTTTTACCGCGTCAGCTAATGCTGTGAATAGCTCATTCGGCGTGGCGATATATCTAGGCTCTTTACCACGTTGTCTTAAGCTGCGACATAAACTCTTGCTGTCTGCACCAACGATAGGTTCTTCACCAGCTGCGTATACTTCCAACAACAATAATTCGTCTACCTGACTTAACACATCTACAAATTCTTCATAAAGGTCGCGCGTGCGCGTAAAGCGATGGGGTTGATACGCCATTACTAAACGCTTATCAGGCCAGCCTTGTTTTGCCGCCTTAATTGTTGCTGCGACTTCAGATGGGTGATGGCCATAGTCATCGACTAACATTATTGAGCCAACTTCGTTATTGAACTCGCCATAATGTTGAAAACGACGACCGATACCTTCAAATTCTTTTAGTGCTGCTTTTATTGCACTTTCACTCACACCTTCTTCAAACGCCACCGCAATTGCCGCTGTTGCATTTAAAGCATTGTGCTTGCCCGGTAAATTCAGGGTGATAGCCAGAGTTTCACCGTTTGGCAATACAACTTCAAAGGCGCTGCAGCTAGCTGACTGTGAGAAATTAATGAGACGGTAGTCTGCATCTTGCGATTCACCATAAGACACGTATTTACGGCCAAAGCGCGGTAATAACTCGCGAACCACTGAGTCGTCTATACAAGCTACGGCTAACCCATAAAAAGGGAGGTTATGGATAAATTCAATATAGGTGTCTTTCATATTTTCAAAGTCACCTTGATACGTATCCATATGATCCGCTTCAATATTTGTGATAATGCTGAGCATTGGGCTTAAGTGTAAAAAGCTTGCGTCACTTTCATCTGCTTCAGCAATAAGGTATTGACCACTACCTAACTTCGCATTGGTACCCGCACTATTTAATAAACCACCAATCACAAAGGTGGGATCAAGTTCGGCTTTGGCAAAAATACTTGCTACTAAACTTGTCGTTGTGGTTTTACCATGCGTACCAGCAACTGCAACCCCCTGCCTAAAGCGCATTAACTCCGCCAGCATTTCCGCACGGCGTACAATTGGAATGTGTTTTTCTTTCGCACAAATAATTTCAGGATTACTTTCATCAATGGCACTTGAAACAACTACCACGTCTGCTTGCTCAACATTTTCTTCTCGGTGCCCAATAAAAACGTTCGCGCCCGCTTTACTCAAACGCTCTGTCATTGCGCCTTTGTTTATATCTGAGCCAGTAATTTGATAGCCTAAATGTAATAGTACTTCTGCAATTCCGCCCATACCTGCACCACCAATACCAATAAAGTGGATAGTGTTGATTCGTCTCATTGCAGGTAAATTATCTTTTTTCAATGTTCTACTCTTACTTACTAAATTCGATACATAAATTTGCAACATCGCGTGTTGCATCTAATTTGGCTGCTGCTTTTGCTTTTTCAGCCATTTTTAATACCCGTGACTTATCTTGAACATAGGGTTTTAGCAAGGCAACTAGGTCGTCTTGCGTCATATCTTTTTGCTGAATGAGTAACGCAGCTTGTTGCGCTACAAGGTAATTGGCGTTTGCAGTTTGATGATCATCAACGGCATATGGAAATGGCACAAACACAGCCATTTTCCCCGCGGCAGCAACTTCGCTTACTGTTAATGCGCCAGCGCGACATACAACAATATCTGCCCACGCATAAGCTTTATCCATATCATGAATAAACTCGCTCACCTGTGCGTTAAGCGCCATTTTTTCATAGCGTTTGGATACTTCCGCCAAGTGACCTTTGCCAGTTTGATGGAAAATAGCCAATTTACTTTCTTGTGCCAGCGTTTTAAATACATCAGGTAATTGATCATTAAATACTTTTGCACCTAACGAGCCGCCAACCACCAAAATATTGCAGCACTCGCTGTCTTTCTCTACTTGAGCTGTTGCAACACTGCTGCGAACGGGATTGCCAATGATTTTGCATTTTGCGCTATCAAATGCCGAAGGAAACGCCGCCATCACTTGATTTGCCATTTTGGCAAGCAACTTGTTGCTAAGCCCAGCAACCGCATTTTGCTCATGAATTAGCACCGGAATACCTAATAACTTTGCAGCAACACCAGCAGGTCCAGTTACATAACCACCCATGCCAAGTAATACATTTGGCTTTTCTTGTTTCATCACTTTACGTGCTTGCAATATCGCTTTAGCCACCATAAAAGGCGCTTTTAGCAAACGCATAATGCCATTACCGCGCACCCCTTTGACATCAATGTAGCGAATATCAATGCCGTGACGCGGTACAACATCCGCTTCCATTCGGTCGGACGTGCCTAACCATACTACTTGCCAACCTTGCTCTTGCAGATAATTTGCTACGGCGATCCCGGGGAAAATATGCCCCCCTGTGCCACCAGCGACAATCATTATTTTCTTACTCATGATTTTCGCCCTCTTACAGTGGCTTGTTTCGTCGCCATTTTCACCTCAAAATCAACACGCAATAAAATGCCGGCTGCAACCGTCATTACTAATAAACTTGAACCACCATACGATACGAATGGCAAAGTCAGACCTTTAGTAGGTAAAATACCCGCGCTCGCCCCAACGTTAACCATACTTTGAAAGGCGAACCAAATTGCGATACCTAGCGCCAAATAACCTTCGTAGTCTTTACCTGCTTTAAGGGCATTGAAGCCAATATTTAGCGCTCTAAAAATCAGCACAAATAACACAGTTAACACGCTTAATACGCCGATAAATCCGGTCTCTTCGGCTAAAATCGCAAAAATAAAATCGGTGTGCGCTTCAGGCAAATATTGTAGTTTTTGCACGCTATTACCTAACCCTTGACCAAACCAATCACCACGACTGTATGCCATTAACGACTGAACCAATTGATAACCCTTACCAAACGGGTCATCCCAAGGATCCATAAAGCCAGTAATACGTGCACGACGATAAGGTGAGCTGGCTATCAGTAACACTACTAGGCCAACACCTGCCATCATCAAAGCAAAGAATTGCCACAAACGTGCGCCCGCTAAGAACAGCAAACCTACAGTTGTTACAAACATTACTACTACCGTACCCAAGTCGGGCTGCATCAAAATCAAAAACGCATAAACCGTAAAAACAGCCAACGGTTTAATAAAGCCTTTTAAGTTTTCTTGTACTTCAGATTTTTTGCGAACCAAGTAACCAGCGAGATAACAAAAGAAAAATAATTTAGCAACTTCAGATACTTGAATATTAATAGGCCCTAAACCAATCCAACGCGTTGAACCGTTTACTTCACGACCAATAACCAGTACCGCGATTAACATAGGTACACCCGCCAGCAACAGCGGTAAATTGGCCTTTTTCCAAAAACTCATCGGTAAGCTGGTTGAGATCATCAACAAACTCATACTCAACACTAAATACACAACGTGGCGAATGGTGAAATGGAAGGGGTTATCAAACATACGAATTGCAGTTGGCATCGACGCGCTGGTTACCATAATAAAACCAACACCAGCCAAAATAACCATGCAATAAATAAGTGGAATATCGTAAAGTGTATTCGAGCGCACATGAAATTGCGCTTTTAAAAACTCAATCACCTTCATGATTTCACCGCCTTGTTAACCAACTCTACAAATGCATCGCCGCGATGTTCAAAGCTGTTAAACATGTCAAAACTCGCACACGCAGGAGCAAGCAATACTATATCCCCCGAAACAGCGATAGCCTTCGCCTGTAATACGGCATCTTCAAGTGAGTTTGTCTGGTTTGCGCTTTCACATAACGCTGCTATCTGGGCTTTATCTTTACCAAACGTAATAAGCTGTTTAACGGTCGTTTCAATATCAACTTTTAACGGTGAAAAATCGGCATCTTTGCCAACACCGCCCGCTAATAAAATTATATTTTTACCTGTGGCTAAGCTTGTTAATGCAGCTTGTGTTGCACCAACATTCGTCGCTTTGGAGTCATTGACATAAAGTACGCCGTTATCTTCACATACTAATTGGCAGCGATGAGAAAGCCCTGAGAACTGATTAAACGCCGTTTTAAACACATCAACTGGCAGTTTAAGATTTTCTAACAGCGCCATAACTGCAAGCGCGTTGAATTGGTTGTGTAATCCAATCACTTTTAGCTCGTCAGTACTCAGCATTTGTTTGCCGTGTACATTAAAGTATTGCTGCGAAATCGTGTAATCACCTTGTTGCGCACCAAAACTAACACTTGGCGTTTGCTCACAATGAGTTAATGCATCATCAAAATTAACAACCACGTGTTTACTGTGTAAATGAATGCGCTGTTTAGCGTAAGCATAATCACCAAGGCTGTCGTAACGATCCATATGATCTTCGCTAATGTTGAGCACGCAACTTGCTTCACACACTAACGAATGCGTTGTCTCTAATTGAAAGCTCGATAGCTCCAATACATAGCAATCGTAATCTTGGTCAATAACATCCAGTACCGGTGTACCAATGTTGCCTGCAAGTGCCACTTTATAACCCGCTTGCTTTAATACATCGCGCGTTAGTGTAACCACTGACGACTTACCATTAGAGCCTGTTACCGCATACACAGCTTTGGTATTAATCCGAGCAAATAGCTCAACATCGCCAATCACTTCTACACCACGGGTTACTGCATCTTGTATATACATGTTAAAAAGCGCAATACCTGGACTAATAACGATTAAATCAACGTTTTTAAATAACGTATCGTTAAGGGCGCCAAAATGTGTATCTGTTGCAAGCTGTTTAGCAATATCAGCGTTAGGTGGCAAATCACGACTATCCACAACGCTAAACGCAATATTTTTACGAGCGAAAAAACGCATTGTGCTCAGACCGGATACACCCAGCCCAAGCACAATAATTTTTTTGTTTTTAAGTTCGTCTAAATAATTCATTTATCTCAGCTTTAATGTTGCTAAACCGGCTAAAACTAATACCACCGAAATAATCCAAAAACGCACAATAACGCGTGGCTCTGGCCAACCCTTTAATTCATAGTGATGGTGTATGGGTGCCATGCGAAATATACGTTGGCCGCGTAACTTGTACGAGCCCACCTGCAAAATAACCGATAGTGCTTCCATTACAAAAACACCACCCATAATCACGAGTACCAATTCTTGTCGTACTAATACGGCGATAATGCCAAGTGCACCACCTAGCGCAAGCGAACCTACATCGCCCATAAATACTTGCGCTGGATATGTGTTAAACCATAAGAAACCTAAACCCGCCCCCACAATCGCAGTGCACAGAACAACTAATTCGCTCGCCTCTGGGATATAAGGAATATGTAGGTAGTTGGCAAAATTAACGTTACTGGTTACGTACGCAATAAATGCAAATGCGCCGGCAACTAAAATCGTAGGTACAATAGCTAATCCATCTAATCCATCGGTTAAATTAACGGCGTTTGATGTACCAACAATTACAAAGTAAGCCATTACAATGTAAAACAAGCCAAGCTGTGGCATTACTTCTTTAAAGAAAGGCACAACAAGCGCAGTTTCTTGCGGTAACGCAGCACTGTAAAATAAAAATGCACCGGCAGTTAAGGCGATTACTGACTGCCAAAAGTATTTCCAACGCGCAATCAGGCCGTCAGTGTTTTTGCGCACTACTTTACGGTAGTCATCAATAAACCCCACCACACCAAGTGAGCCGATAACAAATAATGTGACTAATACATAACGGTTGCTTAAGTCAGCCCATAACAATGTACTGGCAAAAATAGAACCTAAAATCAAAATGCCACCCATTGTTGGCGTGCCTGATTTAGATAAATGCGATTCTGGACCGTCATCACGTACAGTTTGGCCAATTTGCATTAGCTGTAAACGACGAATCAATTTTGGACCAAAATAAAGCGACAGCATAAGTGCGGTTAACACACCTAAAATAGAGCGAAACGTTAAGTACGAAAAAACGTTAAAGCCTGAGTAAAATTGTGTTAAATATTCAGCCAACCACATTAACATGACTGTTCACCTTTCTTATTATTGAGCTCGTCTACAAGTAGTTCCATTCGAGAACTACGCGAACCCTTTATCAAAATTGTTGTACGCTCACTACCGCTAGCTGCATCGTTAAGTAACGCCTGCTTTAACGCATCGACAAGTTTTTCGCGGGTTGAGAAGTGGCGGCCAGGTTGTTCAAACACATCACTCGCCGATTGACTGAGCACACCTAATGTATATACATGATCTATGCCTTTATCTCTGGCGTATTCGCCTACTTCTTGGTGATAGACACGTGCATCTTCACCAAGTTCAGCCATATCACCTAAAACCAGTATTTTTTTGCCGTTAATACCGCTTAACAGGTCAATTGCCGCACGAACCGAACCTGGATTAGCATTGTAGCTATCATCGATAAGAGTCAGCTTTTGCGAGACCTCAATAATATTCACGCGCCCTTTTACCTGCGGCATATTACTTAAGCCAGATGCAACTTGTTTTAAGCTAACATCCAGCGGAAGTACCAACGCTGAAGCAACTAAGCTGTTAGTGACATTGTGTGAACCTGGAATCGGCAAATCAACTCGCACCGCTTCACCTTTATAAACTAAGTCAAAGCTTGCACGACCAAAATCATCTAATATTATATTTTCAGCCCAAATATCTTTGTGCTGTGTTGCTGAGAACTGAGTTACCTGTTTGTCTTCAAGGCGTGCTAACCAATAGTCAATAAACTCACTATCGGCATTAACTACTGCAACACCATTTTCAGGTAAGCCTAAGAAAATTTCGCCTTTTGCACGCGCTACACCAAATAAATCACCAAAACCTTCTAAATGCGCTTCCGCCACATTGGTAATCGCCGCTACATGTGGTTTTACTAAATCAGTGGTATAGGCAATTTCACCCAAATGATTTGCACCCAGTTCAATCACCGCATACTGGTGCTTTTCTTCTAATCGCAACAGCGTAAGAGGTACACCAATATCGTTATTAAAATTACCATCGGTCGCCAGTACTTCACCGAGCTGCGATAAAATCGCCGCGGTCATTTCTTTTACTGTGGTTTTACCTACACTTCCCGTCATCGCGACAGTTTTAGGGCTCACTTTAGCCATCACAGCTGCGCCTAACTTACCTAATGCAAGACGAGAGTTTTCAACGATAAACTGAGGGATATCGACATCTTGCTCTACTTCAACAATCAGCGCTTTAGCACCTAATTCTTGTGCTGTTTGGGCGAATTTATGGCCATCAAAGTTTGGTCCTTTAAGTGCTAAAAACACTTCGCCTGCTTGTAACTTTCTTGAATCGGTTACAATTGTTGAAAATGCTACATTTTCGCCGCGGTATGACACACCTAAGACGTCTGCAATCCAGTTTAGATCAGCCGTAATCATGCGCTTTCCCCTTTTAAAATCTGCTGTGCAACTAAGCTGTCACTAAAGTGCAGCGTGTTAGTGCCTATTATTTGGTAGTCTTCGTGGCCTTTGCCAGCAATTAAAATAATGCCATCAGCAGAGGTGGTGGCAATCGCATGCGCGATAGCTTGGTAGCGATCATGCTCAACCACAGCTCGTTCAGCAGCTGCAAATCCAGCTAAAATGTCTGCGGTAATTGCTTCTTCATCCTCTGTACGCGGATTATCGTTAGTAACAATTACTTTATTTGCATACTTTTCAGCGATTTGCGCCATTAGTGGGCGTTTACCTTTGTCTCTGTCACCACCACAGCCAAACACACACGTGATATTGCTGCCAACATGTTCCGACAATGCAATCAATGCTTGTTCAAGGGCATCTGGTGTATGGGCGTAATCGACAATACAGGTAGGTTTATTATCTGCGCTGAAAGCTTGCATTCTTCCGACTACCGCATCTAATTGGGCAATTTTATCAATTAACCAATTAAAGTCATATGTTAAATTCAGTAATGTCGCGAGTGCAGCGGTTAAGTTATATAAATTAAACTTACCAAACAAAGGTACGGTAACTTTTTGACTTCCCCAGCTTGAGCGAATATCACAACATAAGCCTTGTTTTGAATACTTTGCATTATCAAATGAAACAAACGGATAGCTAATATCGGTTGGCAGGTTTTCACCAAATAGAACTGGGTTAGGAATACGATCTTCTGCGAGCCATTGCTTTACTTGTGCATCGTCAAAATTAACGACATTACATTTCGTAGAGAAATTTGTTAGTAATGATAATTTTGCCTCGCCATAAGCGAACATAGTGCCATGATAATCAAGATGGTCACGACTTAAATTAGTAAACACCGCAATATCAAATGCACTATGCGCCACGCGCTGTTGCACTAAACCATGAGACGATACTTCCATTGCCACTAATTCATAATCGCGCATTTGCCAAAATAAATCTTGTAGGTCAATGGCTGAAGGTGTGGTGTTTGCAAGTGGCGTAAGCTGCTCGGTTTGACCCCAGCCGAGAGTACCAATAACACCTGTTTTAGCTTCTTCTGCACTGGCGAGGTTTGCGATCATGCTCGTTACGGTAGATTTACCATTAGTACCTGTAACGCCAACTAACTTAAATTGTGTACTCGGCTCGCCGTAAAAAGCACTCGCAAAAAGGCTCAGCTTATTCGCTAAGCCATCAATAACCTGTACATTCGCTAGATTTGGTTGATATTGACACTCGCTATCAACAAGCACTAGCGCAGCACCTGCCGCCAAAGCGTTATCGATAAAGCGTGAACCATCGAGTTGATGACCTTTAATCGCAATAAACGCAGTACCGGGCGCTATGGCCCGGCTGTCTAAAGTCAGTTTATGTGTTTCAATGCCGCAGCTAGGTTCACCTATTGCGAGCAATGCGCGATCAATAGGTAACATAGTCCTGCCGTTGAGTTAGTTGCGCCACTGCCTCAAGATCCGGTGCAACATTTAAAATTCGCAGCGATCCAGACATAATTTCAGAAAATGCTGGGCCGGCAACATCACCACCATAATAAACGTCACCGCCAGGTTCATTAATCATCACAACAACCGCTAAACGCGGGTCAGATACTGGGGCAATTCCAGCAAAGTAACCTACATATTCATCACCATAGCCGCCAAATGCTGCTTTTTTCGACGTACCAGTTTTAGCTCCAACGCGATAGCCATCAAGCTTTACACGCCTAGCAGTTCCGCCACGTTCAAACACGCTTTCCATCATTTCAAGCACCGCATACGCATTACGCTGTTCAAACACGCGGTCGCCATGCACTTCGCCTTCTTGTTTTAAAATCGTCAGAGGACGGTTAATGCCACCGGAACCGATAGCTGCATATGCACGCGCCATTTGCGCGGTACTTACTGAAATTCGGTAACCATATGCTAATGTTGCCACCTCAAAATCAGACCAACGACCATGCGGTGTAAATAAGCCATCGCTTTCACCAACCATACCCGTGCCAGTTTCCTCGCCAAAACCTAAACGTTGGAAGAAACTAATAAAGTCTTGTTTAGGCATAGTTTGTGCTATTTTCGATACACCCACATTTGACGATTTTTGTAAAATTGTACGCAGATCCATTGAGCCATTGTTCTTACCATCGGTAACAATACTGCCGCCAACACGCATCCACCCTTTTGTATTAATCACGGTATCAAAATCGATGGTGCCATACTCTAGTCCAGCTAAAACCGAAATAGGCTTTAACGTTGAGCCAGGCTCAAATAAGTCAGTAATTGCGCGGTTACGGCGTTTATGTGGCGCCGCATCTTTTAAATTATTTGGATTGAATGACGGGCTATTCACCATAGCTAGCACTTCGCCAGTCGTCACATCAACAACCATAGCGCTACCCGACGTTGCTTTATAACTCAGAACTGCTGATTTTAAAGAACGGTAAGCCAGTGATTGAATGCGCTGATCAATGCTCAATTGGATATTTTCAGGCTCAATACGCGCACGCTCGTCAAGAATTTCTATTTCTCTACCTTGTGCGTCTTTACGAATGGTACGTTTACCAGCTTCTCCGGTTAACGCTTCATTGTAAAGTTTTTCAATACCTTCGATGCCTTCACCATCGATGTTAGTAAAGCCAAGTACGTGCGCAGTTACTTCACCCGCTGGGTAAAAGCGTTTTGATTCGTCGAGTAGGTAAATTCCAGGCAGTTTTAATTCTGAAATATAGCGTGCTACCGGTGGAGTTACCTGACGCTTTAAATACACAAAGCGGCGGGTGTTATCGCTTGTTAGTTTTCCATCAATTAACGGCTTTTGCAGGCGTAATACTTCAGCGAGATCCTGCCAGCGCGAATCGCTGTTATAGATTTCAATTTTTTCTTTTGCAACACGTGCGGGATCATCATCTAATGCTTTGACCGCTTGTTTAATATCGAGCTGATTTTCTCTCGCATGCTTGCGCGCAAGACTATAAACCTTGGCTGTTAAGGCCTTATCAAGTTGTTTTGGGTCACCGTATACACTTACAACCGGTACGCTAATCGCCAGTTCGTTACCATGGCGATCTAAAATTAAACCACGCTGTACATTAACCTTTTCCACGCGTACCGTACGTTTATCATTTTCAGACACGGCAAAATCAGGTTCGATAACCTGAATATAAGCGGCGCGTGCAACCAGTGTTGCAAATACGGCAAAAATCGTGGCACATACCAATAAGTATCGCCAGCGAATTAAGCTGCCTTGTTTTGGTTTAGTAGTATGTCGTTTCATGGTAATACCACCAGCTTTTCATCCTTGCGTTCTGGTCGTTTCATATTAAGTTTTTTCTTGGCGATATCTTCCACTCGGGCATGCTGTGCGTAGAATTCACTTTCTACAACTAAATAGCCCCATGCCAAATCTAATTCATCTTTTTGTTGTAACAACGTATCTTGTTTGATCACTTCCGCGCGTGACGCATCGGTAACCATCACTACGGCAAATGCCGAAGCAAAAATAGAAAAAAGCAGCCCCAAAGTGACTTTCTCCCTAAAAAGTCCCTTAGTGATCTCGATAAACAGGTTTGGCTGACGCGTATTATTTTTACTAGCCACTACAACCTCTTAGCGATCCTAAGTACGGAGCTGCGCGCACGGCTATTGCGAGCTATTTCTTGCTCGCTCGGTTTAATAGCCTTACCTATCGCTTTTAACGTTAGGTTTTGTTTTAACTGTTCATCAGTAAGCGGAAGGCCTCGCGGTACTGCTTCGCCTTTGCTTTGCTTTTTAATAAATTGCTTAACAATGCGATCTTCGAGCGAATGGAACGAAATTACCGCTAAACGGCCATCTTGCTTAAGTACATCAAGCGAGCCTTGTAATGCCGTGGTGATTTCTTCAAGCTCACTGTTGATATAAATTCGAATTGCCTGAAACGTACGCGTTGCTGGATGCTTGTGCTTATCTTTTACTGGTACTGCTTCATCAACTAACTTTGCTAATTGCTTAGTCGTTGTGATTGGATGCTCATCGCGCGTTTCAATAATTTTGGTTGCAATACGGCGACCAAATTTTTCTTCGCCATACTTCTTAATCACAAAAGTGATGTCTTCTAGTTCCGCTTCTGCCAACCACTGCGCTGCACTGCGGCCAGAACTAGGGTCCATACGCATATCCAGTGGACCATCGTGCATAAAGCTAAAACCACGGTCTGCTTCATCAAGCTGTGGACTTGAAACACCAATATCTAGCAAAATACCATCAACCTGATTTAACAAATTGAGGTTTTCGGCTACCTGACGGATATTTGAAAAGCGATCATGCACAATCTGAAAGCGCGCATCATCGGCAAACTTTTTCGCCGCTTCAATTGCCGTTGGGTCGCGATCTACCGCAACGAGTCGTCCTTGCTCACCTAGGCGTTTTAAAATTTCGCCCGAATGGCCGCCACGACCAAAGGTACCATCGATGTAAATACCGTTTGGCTTAATATCTAAAGCCTCGATCGTTTCGTCGAGTAACACGGAGATATGCTGTTGGCTTTGAGACATAAGGCGCCTATTATTAAAAATTGAAATCTTGTAGTCGTTCGCTAACGGTCAGATCTTTTTGCTGTTCTTGGGCGATATCTTGTTGTAATTTTTCATTCCAAGTATCTTCATCCCAAAGCTCAAACTTATTGAGTTGACCAACTAACATTAATTTTTTATTGAGCCCTGCATGCGCTCGAAGTGGAGATGACAATAAAATTCTGCCGTTTTTATCAAGCTGACATTCCATCGCACTACCAAGTAAAATACGTTTAACGCGACGTTCCGCTTCAACCATATTCGATAATTGACTCAGTTTTTGCTCAACTTCTTGCCATTCACTTAGCGGATACAACAAAAGACAGGGATCTTTTAAATCAATTGTGCACACTAACTGGCCTTCGCAATCTGCCTGCAATAAAGCACGAAACTTGGTTGGTATTGCCAAGCGTCCTTTATCGTCGAGGTTAATTGCATGTGCGCCACGAAACATGTAAGCGTTCCCATTTTTTTATTAGTGCCGATCCACTGAGATCCATTTTTTACCACTTTTCTCCACAACGTTAGAGTCTAGGGCTTGACACAGGTATTTGTCAAGAATTGTAACAATAATATTTTTCTCGCTAGCCCTTTATTGATAAGGGCTAGAGCAAAGTTAATGAATTTAGTGGAAAAATGTGGAGGGAGATCTTAGATCAGGCCTTTACTAGCCTAGCATTGAAACTTTTTGCACAAAAAGCGATCGAATATTTATGGTTTAAGAAAATAAGCATGCGCATAACAGATCGTTCTTTTACAAACTTTAACTGTAAACAGTTGTTGTTATTTTGACCCTCTGATATTTTGTGATGATAAATTGCGATCTTATTTAAGGAAATATTTATGAAGTTCAGCAAATTGCAAAAAGGAATTACCTTAGCGTTATCAATGTCGATGTTAGTAGCCTGTAATGGGGACTCAGGCTCAGACTCAGATAATGATATTGGTGGCGGCGATAATTCATGGGTTGCCGGTGAGTTTAAAGCAAAAGAGATATTTGCGAATAAATGTGCCGTTGTTCGTACTGGATCTGATCCTTATACCAATGAAGTTTATAAAGACCGTGCTGGTACACTCACAGATGAAAAAATGTGGTTACGTTCATGGAACCATGAATCATACCTCTGGTTCGATGAAGTTGAAGATGTCGATCTTGCCAATTACAGTACACCACAGGCTTATTTCGAGGTACTTAAAACATTTGCCAAAACCAGCTCAGGTGCAGATAAAGATAATTTCCACTTCGCACAAGATACCGCTGAATACCGTAAGCGCACTCAAGGCAGTGCATCTTCAGGATATGGCATTCGCTGGCAAGCGCGTAACCTCGATGAAGAAGGTCGTTTCACGCTTCCACGCACATTGTATGTGGCAACTATTGAACCAGGTTCACCTGCAGATACAGCGGGCTTTATACGTGGCGATCAGATCATCAAAGTGGATGGTGCTGATTTCTTAAATGGCAATGATGTTGAAACACTTAATGCTGGTTTGTTTCCGACAAATAATGGTCAAAGCCATGACATAACAGTAAAAGATGTATTTGGCGCGGAAAGAACCATTACAGTTACATCTGGTAGTTACGATCTTTCGCCAGTCAAAGCGACCAATACCTTTGTCCATGCTGGTAAAACGGTTGGCTATATTCAATTCGATACATTTAATATCAGCGACGCGCAAGATGATCTAATCAACAAGTTCACCCAATTTAGGAACCAAAATGTTAGTGAGCTGGTAGTTGATTTAAGATACAACGGCGGTGGTTTACTCGCGCTTTCTTCACAGCTGGCTTATATGATTGCCGGTGATGTGAATACGCAAAACCGAGATTATTATACGCTTAAGTACAATGGCAAATGGTCTAACGATGAAACTATCGGCTTCTATGATAAAAAAATTGATTGGCAAAACGGTAATTTAACGAACATCGATTTACCAACCGTAGGCCTTAATAAAGTATACGTGTTATCGAGTGATTCAACTTGTTCAGCGAGTGAAGCACTAATTAACGGATTAAAAGGCATTGATTTAGATGTTGTGTTAATTGGTGGCCAAACATGTGGTAAGCCTTATGGCTTTGTTCCAACCGATAATTGCAGCACAACTTATTTCACAATTCAGTTTAGCGGTGTAAATGATAAAGGTTTTGGTGAGTACTCTGATGGACTAATCCCTAAGCAAAATCCTAACTTCCAAAACGAAGTGCGCGGTTGTACGGTAAGTGATGACTTAACTCGTCCACTCGGTGATATTTCAGAAGGCATGCTATCAGCTGCGCTTTACCACATCGAACGAGGCAGCTGCCCACCAATTGCTGCAAACTATGCACCAAAGACATCAACAACGACTAAACAAGTTGTTGGGCACCCTCTTAAAATGCCACAAGATCGTACGCAACAAATGATTGAAAATAATGCGATCTTTACGCCTCTTGAGACTACAAATAAATAAACGGCGGTTTATTTATTAACGCTAGAAAAAGGTGGCCATGCCACCTTTTTTATTCATATACCTTCTTCACAGCATTTTTTCATATCAATTACCGGAAAATAAAAAACAACGAAATCCCGCCAACCGCAAGCACAGTGCCAAACAGCGTTTTTCCAGAAGGAATTTGCCCTTTTAAAATTGAAAACAACAAAATAAATAAAGGTGATGTGGCAATTAACGTTTGCGCTACAGCCGGATTCGCATATTTAAGTGCAATTTGCTGCAACCAAAGCGTTAAGAAAGTGCCCACCACAATGGCAAGTAACAGTAATACAAACTCACGCTGTGCCATTTTTGAAAAACCAGTAACTAGCTGGGCTAACTGTTGTCGTTTAATCAGTACAAGGGTTAAGAGCAGCACGCCCACACCTGCAAGTAGTCTAAGTACTGCACCTAGTAACGGCTCAATATCGCCAGCAACAAGCGCATAATGAGAAATCACCACGCCCGAGGCTTGGCAAACACTGGCTAATAGACCAAAGCCTATGCCAGCTGCATTCACTTTTTGGGTATGGGTTTCAGGCTGCATCACCACTAAGGCTACCGCAAAGGTCGTTACCAACACACCTAACCAACTCTGCCAAGTTAATAAGCTACCAAGTATTAATACCGCTAAAATTCCGGAAAGTGGCGGGGCTATAGATTCTAGCAAGAGAGTTTTATTTACGCCTATGCGCTTTAATGATGCAAAATAAGCACTATCACCAATAGCAATACCTATCACACCTGAAAATAACAAAATCCCTATATGCTCAGGCGATAAACAAAACTCCACATTTGGCAGTAAAGGCAGCGTAAGCAGCATTAATGATGCAGCAATAACACCTTTAACCAAATTAAGCTGCAAGGCACTAAAGTGATGACTAAAACGACCATACAGCAGGCTTGCTAGTGCCCAAAAAAAAGCCGCAGCTAACGCTGCCACTTCACCTAACATACTATTTCCTCAATAAAATTCTTTCCACCAGATTGAAATTCTCAGCGCAGCTGCCACAGTTAACGTAGCCCCAAATAAACGTTGAGAGCAAATTATGGCAAATTGGATTGATGGACAAGTTACTCATATCAAGTGGTGGAACGACAAGCTATTTAGTTTAACCGTGTCTGCATCATTACCAAGTTATAAAGCAGGGCAATTTACTAAACTTGCAATGACAATTGAAGATAAAAAAGTCGCCCGTGCATATTCTTTCGTCAATACACCGTCAAACAATAACCTTCACGAGTTTTTACTGGTTACTGTGAAAGACGGATTACTTTCACCACCGCTTTCTGATTTAAAAAAAGGGGATACATTGCAAATAGCTGAACAAGCCTCTGGTTTTTTTACGTTAGATGAGGTGCCAGTATCTGACACATTATGGCTATTAGCGACAGGCACGGCGATCGGCCCTTTTTTATCTATGCTAGGTGATGATGGGATTTGGCAAAAGTATAAACATGTTGTGCTTGTTCACGGGGTACGTAAACACACAGACTTAGTTTATCAGCAGCAAATTTGCGACCTGTGTAGCAATCATCCACTGACGTTTGTGCCCGTTATCAGTCAAGAGAAGTGGCCCGATGGGCTGCAAGGTCGCATTACTAATGCGATAACCTCAGGTGAGTTATTTAACCACGCTGAAATAATGCCAACGCCACAAAACAGTCAGTTTATGCTTTGTGGAAATCCTGAAATGGTCAAAGAAACAACGCAATTACTATTAGATTTAGGCTTTACGCTAAATCGCCGCGCAAAGCCTGGAAATATTACCGTGGAGCAATATTGGTAAATTGTCGTAATTAAGGCCGGCTACTCACCGGCAATAGACATACTCTCAATCAAAATTGAGCCTGTTTGAATGCTGCCGCGCACATCAACATCACCGCCAATTGCCGCCACTTTTAAGAACATGTCTTTTAGGTTTCCGGCAATGGTAACTTCACTTACTGGGTATTGAATTTCACCATTTTCTACCCAAAAGCCAGCTGCACCGCGTGAATAATCGCCGGTGACAATATTAACACCTTGACCCATAACCTCTGTTACTAACAAGCCTGTGCCCATTTCATTAAGCACATTTTTTAAATCTTGATGCGAGGCCTCTACTAACCAGTTGTGAATACCACCCGCATGGCCTGTTGCCTGCATACCAAGTTTGCGTGATGCATAACTTGCTAATAAGTAAGTTTGTAACTCACCACCTTTAATGATTTCACGATCTATAGTTTTAACCCCCTCACTGTCTACAGCTGAAGATGCTAAGCCACCTAAAATATGCGGACGCTCCTGAATATTCACTTTATCGCTAAACACTTGGCTACCTAAGCTATCAAGCAAGAAACTCGATTTGCGATAAAGTGCACCACCACCAATGGCTGAAACTAAGTGGCCAAATAGCGAGCTGGCGATATCAGCGCGAAACACAACCGGATACTTACCCGTTGGAATACGACGACAATTTAAACGTGCGATTGTTTCTTCTGCCGCTTCAATACCAACACTTTCAGCGCTACTTAACCCTTCTTGTTTACGTGCGATGGTATACGCTGAATCGCGTTGCATCATGCCATTTTCTTCGCCAATTACCATACAGCTAATGCTATGACGACTGCGCGGAAACCCTACTAATTGACCATAACTATTGCCATATACACGCAGGCCATTGTGGCTAGAAAAACTAGCGCCATCTGAATTACTAATACGACTATCAAACTGCATTGCTGCCGCTTCAGCTTGTTTACACAAGTCAATTCCTTGCTCAGCGGTTACTTGCCATGGGTGATACAAATCAAGATCTTGCGGAGCAAAATCAAGCAACTCTTTATCAGCGATGCCATTACATGGATCTTCTGAAGTATATTTAGCAATCTCAACTGCTTTCGATACAACTGTTTTTAGCGCATCAGGGCTTAAATCTGCGGTTGACGCTGAGCCTTTTTTATTTCCTACATAAACACTAATGCCAAGGGCACCGTCTTGGTTATATTCAATCGTTTCAAGTTCGCCTAAACGGGTTGAAACAGATAAACCTGAGGTACTCGACATTGCTGCTTCAGCAGAGCTTGCGCCTAACTGTTTTGCGTAATCGAGCGCTTCGCTCACCGCTTGCTTAACTTCATTGAGGCGCTGAAAAATTGGATCGTTAGAGTCTGCTTGCATAGGAAAATGAGTTTAAATTTAAATATTTTTTTAAGCATATCAAAAATACCGTCATAAGGCAGAGCATCGAAACAGATTTTTCACGTATAATATAAAGAAATTACGCAATTAGACTTGGGTAGATTTACTCAAAACAGACTAACAATGCGTGACATTACTAATTTGTGGAGAAACCATGGCCAAAAAGAACAAAGTTGATTTCGATACGCCAGAGGAAGAAATTATTTACGTATCACGTGCAGAACTTAAGCGTGATGCCAAAGAGTTACATGGACTTGGTGCCGATATTGCTGGACTAAGCAAAAAGCAACGTAAAACAATTCCATTAAACGATGAATTGATTGAAGCGATGGAGCTTGCAGATCGCCTTAAAGAAAAAACGGAAGCTTACCGCAGACATTTAAACTACATTGCAAAATGTTTACGCTTGGCGGCAAATATTGAAGAAATCACTAAAGCGGTAGATATTTTGAAAAACAAGCATGCTCAAGGTAATGTGTTGTTTCATAAACTTGAACATATTCGCGATGAGTTAATTGAAGTTGGCGACAATAAGATCAATGAGTTAGTATCAGAATATCCCGAACTTGATAGACAGCGATTACGTCAATTAACACGCCAAGCAAAAAAAGAAAAAGAAGCAAATAAGCCAGCTAAAGCTTATCGTGAAATTTTTCAGTGTTTAAAACAAGTAATCACGCACTAATAAAACAAACAGCAACGGTTAAGGATAAGCATGAGAACAATAAGGCAACTTGGTATTTTACTCACTGCATCTGCGCTTGCAGCGTGTAATGGCTCATCGGGTAAAAACGATGAAGTGACACCGCCAGACCCAAATGCGCCAACGCTATTGACGCTTTCGGTACTTGATGAAAACTGCCAAGCACTTGCCACACCCTCTCTCGTTGCTGGTTCAACATTTTGTGTACAGGCTTTTCTAAGTAAAAATAGCGAAGCCATAAGCAATACCAGTGTTAGTTTTGAAACAGCGCTAGGCACATTGTCGCCAAGTAGTAAATTAACTAATGTTGATGGCATTGCACAAGTATTACTCAGCAGTACCCCTTCTGATATTGGCGCAGCGGAGATCACGGCAACATCGCAAGATGCGAGCGCTAGCACAAGCTTTGAGTTTTTACGCGACACTAGTCAAACAACGCTATTGCCTGTTGTGACACTCACCAGCTTAGTTGGCGATTTAGCGGTAAACAATGCAAAGCTTGGCGAAGTTATTACGTTAAAAGCCAACTTGCTCGACAATCGAAGCAACCCAATAAGCCAAGTACCGATTAGTTTTTCTGCTGAGATTGGTGAGCTTAATGCTGCATCTTGGTTAACCGACGCAAATGGTAATGCCAGTGTACAGCTAACGCTCGCTTCCGACAGTCCTATCGGCGCGGCCACAGCCGTAGCAACGTACCAAATTGATGAAACTAATAGCGTAAGCTCACAAATAAACTATCAAGTATTAAGTGCCGATGATATTGATACACCGGTTATACAAGCGGGTTACTTTGATAGCAATGGCAATTTTGTTGCTAACCAATTGAAACTTAGCGTTGCGCGCCAAAGCGATGGCTCGGTAGATTTAGCGGCTGGCGGTACTCTCGGCCTATCACTAGTATTAGTAGACGAGAACCAGCAAGTAATCACTACGCCAACGGCTGTTAATTTTAGCTCCAGCTGTGTAATTAATGGCACAGCTAGCATTGACCAGCAAGTTCTCACAATAAACGGTGAAGCTAATTCAACGTACAGAGATATTAACTGCGCTGGGGCCAATGGTAATCAAGATCAAATCATTGCAAGCGTTACCGTAAACGGCGAAAACATTATTTTAACGCAAGATGTAAACCTCTCTGGCGAAGCTCTCGGTGCCATTGAGTTTGTATCAGCAGATCCGACGTCAATCGTGATTAAAGGTACTGGCGGCGTAGGCAAACAAGAAATCTCAACCATCACTTTCCGCGTTAAAGGCAAACAGGGTAATTTACTGGCTCAACAGTTAGTTAATTTTAGTGCAAGTACCGATGTTGGCGGTCTAGAAATATCTCCTACTTCCGCAATAACTAACTCACAAGGTGAAGTGAGTACCAAAGTAATCTCGGGGACTGTGCCAACACCTGTTCGCGTTACAGCAAGTGCCACAACGACTAACGATGCAGGCGAAAGCGTCGAGATTATCAGTCAATCTGATTTGCTCTCGGTGAATACCGGTCTTGCCGACCAAAACAGTATTTCTTTATCTGCAGAAATTCTTAACCCTGAAAGTCACAATACAAATGGCGTAACAAGTGAGATTACCGCATGGCTAGCAGACAGTTTTAATAACCCAGTTCCCGATGGCACTACAGTTAATTTTACCACTGAAGGCGGTCAAATAGAGCCAAGCTGTCAAACTACCAATGGTTCATGTTCAGTTACTTGGCAAAGTAGCAACCCTCGCGTGTTTAACCACAGATCCACCATTCTGGCTACCGCCATTGGCCATGAAACCTTTTTCGATACCAATGGTAATAACCTATTTGATAATCAAGATGGTAGTGCCGTAGAAAACGAAAAAGTATCAAGCGGGTTTGGGCGTGCTGAATATTTACCGTCAGGTTTTATCGATATGTCGGAAGCATGGCGCGATGACAACGAAAACGACCAATACGACCAAGGCGAAACCTTTATCGACTTTGATAACAATAAAACCTTTGCCAATGCTGATGGTATGTTTAACGGCCCACAATGTTCTAGCGATTTGTGCTCAACAAAAAGCTTAATTAATGTGCGTAAGTCATTGGTGCTGATTATGGCAAGTGGCAGTAGCTATTGGTCATTGTATGAAACAGTGGAAACCACACCGGGTGAATTTAACGAAACTATAGTCGCGAGTAACCGTGATAACGTAAGTATCTTTAGAACACCCATTGCACGCGGTGGTAGCCAATCTTATTCGCTAAGCTTTGCTGACACTGCATTACAAACCTTGCCCCAAGGCAGTACAGTGAGTGTGAGTACTGATCTTGGTGAACTAGTTGGTCAAACAAGTTTTACGGTAGGTAATACCAATGGAACAGCAAGCCCAATCAGTCAAACTGACTTAAATACTAATATTACTATCTCAAGTGCAAAGACTAAGAATGTATTTGGCGGCGATACGATAGGTTTTACGCTAAAAAATACGCTCGCTGAAGGTGATGATGCAACTACCGCGAACTTAACGATTGAAATAACAAGTTCAGGTGGCGTGGTTACATCACAGTTTATTACGGTCGACTTACAATAAATCGAAAAAAACGCTGCAATTGCAGCGTTTTTTGTTTTGGTAAGCGCTAATACAGCTCATTTAGGCTGCGGTACCGCCAACTGTAAGTTCATCAATTTTAAGGCTTGGCTGACCGACGCCAACTGGCACACTTTGACCATCTTTGCCACACACGCCCACGCCATTATCAAGTGATAAGTCATTACCTACCATTGAAATTTTGTGCATTACGTCTGGGCCGTTACCAATAAGGGTAGCCCCTTTGATTGGTTGCGTTACTTTGCCATCTTTAATTAAATACGCTTCTGATGCCGAGAACACAAACTTGCCTGATGTAATATCAACTTGACCACCTGCAAAGTTCGTCGCGAAAATACCGTTTTCAACACTTTCTAAAATTTCTTGTTGCGTACTTTCACCCGCTAGCATGTACGTATTCGTCATACGCGGCATAGGTAAATGAGCATATGATTCGCGGCGACCGTTACCTGTAGGCGCTACGCCCATTAAACGCGCATTAAGCTTATCTTGCATATACCCTTTCAGCACACCGTTTTCAATCAGCACGTTGTAACCCGCAGCAACACCTTCATCGTCAACGTTTAATGAGCCACGACGGTTGTCCAGCGTACCGTCATCAACCACAGTACATAAGCTAGAAGCCACTTGCTGGCCTACTTTACCACTGAAGGCCGAAGACCCTTTACGGTTAAAATCGCCCTCTAAGCCATGACCTACAGCTTCGTGTAGCAGCACACCAGGCCAGCCACCACCGAGTACCACAGGCATAGTGCCCGCAGGCGCTTCAATTGCGGCAAGGTTAACATTTGCTAAACGCACTGCTTCGTCGGCATAAGTCATCCAACGTGGTTTGCCATCAACCATTTCATAAAAATAACCATAATCTAAACGCGCACCGCCACCAGCACTGCCACGCTCACGCTTACCATCTTGCTCAAGTAGTACCGATGCGTTTAAACGAATAAGCGGGCGCACATCTGTTGCAAATGTGCCGTCACTCGCGGCAATAAGCACCTCTTCATAAACCGCTGCCATTGAACACACAACTTGCGATGCATTTGGCGCTATTTTGCGGATGTACGCGTCAATTTGTTTTAACAAATCAATTTTTTCGCCATCCGTTAAGCTGCTAATTGGCATAATCGGCTGAATAATATGCTTATCACGCTCTACTACCTGAATTTTGCTAGTGCTTTGTGCCGCGCTATTTTTGTCAGCAACACTTCGTGCTGCCAAAGCCGCCTGAGTAATGGCATTTTTATTAATTGCATCAGAATACGAGAAGCCGGTCTTTTCACCAGATACAGCTCTAACACCAACGCCACGCTCAATGTTGTAGCTACCATCTTTTACAATACCGTCTTCGAGTACCCAAGACTCATGATGACTTGATTGAAAATACACATCAGCATAATCAATTTGGTGTTCTTGAATTAAAGACAAACTATCGAGCAAATCTTGGCGTGAAAGGCCGCTTTGCGCTAGTAAATGCTGTTCTACGTTATTGCTCATGTTTAAACTCATAATTAAATTGGTTATGTGACATCAGCGGCATTTTTTGCCTTACGTCTGTCAATTTATCCATATTGGGTAAGTATACGATATTGTTAGCTTCATCACCTAACATCGCCTCTATCTCACCCCAAGGTGAAATAATCACGCTATGGCCATACGTTTGTCTGCCATTGTCATGTGTGCCTGTGGTAGCAGCAGCAACTAGGTATACTTGATTTTCAATCGCTCGCGCTTGTAGCAACGGCAACCAATGTGCTTTGCCAGTAGGTACGGTAAAGGCCGATGGCACTAAAATAATCTCTGCCCCTAAAGCTCTAAGTGCGCCAAACAAGCCCGGAAAACGCATATCATAACAAACCGTTAAGCCGATTTTACCAAACGGTGTGTCAACTACGACTAAGTCTTTGCCAGCGATAGTGGTATTGGATTCACGATAATTTTGCTTTGCATCGTCAACATCCACATCGAATAAATGAATTTTGTTATAGCGTGCAACCACTTCACCTAACTGGTTAATCATTAAAGAGGCTGCGTAATATTTTGTCCCTTCGGCGATAGGGATAGTGCCGGCACTTATCCAAACGTTAAACTGTTTTGCCAACTGACATACTTCATCAATAAATGGCGCACTATTATTGGCAAACGCCATTAAGTCATGGGCTTTGGCATCAAAACAAGCGAACCCTTCTGGCAAACAAACCAGCAAAGGATCATTTGCATGCTCGTCGCGCAAGGCGATTAACTGCTGACGCAAGTAATCCAAGTTGCTACGTGGTTTAGCGCTTACCGTCCATTGCAAAACAACAATCATTGGTTTTGACCTTCTGTTTTGTCGCCTGTAGGTTGCTCATTTGGCATAGTTGCATCACTTAGTGGCACTATTTTCTTTTCAGCTGGCAACACATCTTGTTTGGGTGTACCAGGCAAAGTCGATTGTGGAATTTCAATTTCACGGCTCTTCTTGCCTTTTTCTGTAACAACTGGTTGCTCAAAGGTGCCGGTAATGGTGTATTCAATTTCAGAAATAACGCGCGCTGAATGCAGCACTTTATCTATCGCGAGTGCAGCTAAACCTGTTACAGGATTTACCATCCAAGCAACAATTACTGGAATGCTTGAAGTCACCTCTGGCGCAACCCACATTGTATAATCAATTTTTTGCGTATTGAGGTCTGCATAACCCTTGATGGTTAAATCTGCAGGCACACCATTTAGCTCAGTATCTTTGGTGTACGCCACGCCCTTATCAACCTGCATACTGCCTTGCATGCTGTTGTAGAAAAATCCTTTGGCAAATACATCTCGAAAATCCAGTTTAAGCTTCCGTACTAACGAATCTAAGCTTAACAATGAAAATACACGTGCTCCGCCATCACTAATATCGGTAATATAGCCATCACCTAAACGCCATTTTAAATCGCCAGAAAGCGACTGCGTATTAAACTGATAAGGCGTACCATACCAGTACAAATCAATATCGATTTCGGCGTTAGATTCTTTAATTGAGCTGGTGAGGTCGAATTCGTCGGTTAGCTCACCGATATCCTTACTTACTAGCTTGCCACTTAAGTTAGTTTTTTGTTTTTGCCAGCTGCCTTCACCAATAAATAAGTGCTTGCCTTTATCGACAGTCAACTTACTGATCAGCAAACCGTTATCAGCCGGATCTAAATCGAGCGATAGCTTATCTAGCTGATAGCTATCCACTTTACAATCGGCACAGTTAAATCGAATCGCCGGTAAATGGGTTAACCATTCATTGTCTTGTGGGCTACCGAAGTCATCAATTGGCTTTAAACCAACACTAGGCTGTGCCTCTGTTTCTTCAGGTTTAAAGTTAAGCCGTAAATAATCCGCTTCAATAAACACAGGTCGCTGCGCAAGAATACGTGGAATACTCACTTCTGCGCGTACTTCTTTACCATTAATTTTCAGCTGGGTAGACTGCGCTAATGCGCTGAGGTTTATCTCAAGATCATTAAACTCAATTTCCGATAGTGTCGCATAATCGATATTGGCATTTACCTCTTTTAACTTAGGAAATACTTGACTATCCGAAGTCGACTCAGTTGGTGTAGCAACCAAGTGATCAATAAACGGGATCCACTCCACAATATCGGCTTTTGCAAGGGCTACCGTCACATCAAAGCCACTGGCATTAATACCAAGATCATTTTCACCGACGATCAAGTGTGCATTACTTACCTTGCCCAAGCGATTATCAACAATACTATTAAAATAGAGTTGCTGATTAATATTTGCGGTGATCAAGTTCGAGATTTCATCGCCTCTTACATTTAAGGTAAAGGGCCATACTTGATCACGTTTTTTACTATATGGCGCTGGTAATGCAGTACTTAAGCCTATTAAATCTGACGATGCACTGGCAGTATAATTAAACCCTTGTGGCTTTAGCTGCATATTAAACGCGATATCAAACGGCACAGCACCACTCATGTAACCACTCATAATGCCTTGCGTATGCTTAACAATGTCACTCACTTGCCAGCTGGCATCGCCAGTCACTGACAGGTCGTAGTTTTCGCCTTGCTGCTTGCCTTGCAAATTAAACTTAAACGGCATATCAAGCCAGCTAGCCGTCGCATTGCTGAGCTGAATATCGCTATTGTTAAAGGTTAAAGTACCGGTAACCTTATCAAAAGGAATACCCGGCTTTGCTATAAAAATCGGGGTGTTTTTAAGGTCAATAGAACCGCTAACGCTCACTTCGCCTTTACTTAACGGTACTTGAATGCGTGTTTTACCAAGCACAACACCCTGCCCTTGCACGGTTTCAAGTACCACACCAATAGAGTCTTTTAGTGGTGTGGCTACAAAGAAAGGCTGTAATTCTTGTGCTTTTTGCTGTGTTTCAATATCAACATTTAGCGTACTTGCATGTGATAAGTCGTCAATACTAACAACAACGCCATTACCTAACTGTAATCCAGCAAGTACTCCCTGCTGCGACACAATGTCCATGCGTTCATTTGAAAAAATTAAGTCAGCTTCAAGATTAGTAATATCTGGCCACGATTGATTAAAGTTAAATGTTGCATCGGTCACTTTAGCGTCAACTAAAAAGCGGCCGTTGTGCTCTTGATATGGGAAGTCGCTTAGCTTGCCTTGCCACAATACCTTTGCCACATCTATTTTACCGCCTCGCAGTGAACGATTGAGGTAATCAATTGTGCCCTGTGGCATATAACCTCGTGGAAAATAATGACGCGCTTTAAGTACTTCTGGACCCTGCATCTCTGCATATAAACTAAGTTCGCTTTGCTCAAATAAATTAAGGGAAAACTCTGCGGCGAAGGTCAGCTCGTCATTATCTAACCAAATGGTGTCACTTTCGAGTCTCCAGCCTTGCGCTTGTTTTAGAAAATCAAGGTTAATGGTTAATTGCTTGTACGGAATAGCACGCGTAAACAGCTCGCCTGTCATGATGTAGTCTTCATTACCTTGAACTGACAACTTAGCTGCTGACTGATCGCCTACCAGCGTGAGTGATAAATTTTGCACCCCAGGAATGCCGTTATAGTGCTGCCATGACAAATCGCGCACTGAGGTAGTAAAGAAATAATCTTCTGGATTATGATACTGCACATAAAGATCTGAGACTGAGCCTTTTAGTAATAACTGCTCAACAATTTTAGTTTGCTCAAATGGGAGCAAAGGGGCTACATCACTTAATAATGCCAGTGGAAAGTCACGCCATTGCGTCGTAATACGACCATTGTTGTAGTCAATTTTACCACCAAAGCTTGGCCATTGATTTTGATTAGCACCAATATCAAGTTCAGACGTTTCAAATCGCCAACCATCGTTGTGCGGTCGCACTCTTAGCGTGCCTGCATTGATTTGTAACGACTCTCTTTCGTTTTCTTGTTGCCAGCTAATCTCGCTTGGTTGCCAATCTAGTTGAATGTTTTCAACTTTAAACTCTTTAAATCGCGCCCATGCTTTAAAGTTAATATCGCTTTTAACTTGGGTAACATCATCCGAAAGCACATCGCGCAACCAACTGCTCGCATTTAGCTGCTTACTTTCAACAAATAAAGAACCAAAAGATTCAGAGAAATGTTCACCGTATAAATCGAGAATAATCTCTAATCGATTATCAGAAATACCCGGCAAGGTGATGTAACCTACGCCTTGATGCTGATTGTTACGGTTTTGCCAAGTGACACGCTCAATCGCAATAACGCGCTTTTCATTGCGCTTGGTGTTAACTAAAAATTGGCTATCTTCTACAGCAAAGTGACCACTTTGCGCTAAAAATAAGGTTTCGAGTACATCAATTAAGTTAGCACCGTCGGTGCTTTCATCACTGCTTGGGAAAGGCTGGGTTAAATCAACTTTGGCGTTAAGCCCTGACAACACAAAATAGTTTGATACTAACCTGCGCTGCAGCACAGATTGCCACACATTAACATGCAAACGCGATTGTTCAACATAGAGTCCAAGAGCTAGTGACTGGTTTTTGCCGAACGATACCTGATTAAGTACCAATGCGGGGCCTGTGTGCTCCCAACCAGCAGAAATAGAACCAATAGCGATACTAGTGCCAACTTGTTCGGTAATCAGTGCTTCAATTTCACCTTTGTAATCATTGGCATAAGGCAAGCTGTATTTTAGCAACGACACAAGCACAGCGACCAACACAAGGCTGATCGCGAATATTTGCCAAACTTTACGTAAACACCAAAAACAGGTGTGCCTTACTTTTTGCACTACATCATCACCACATCAAACTGCTCTTGATTATACAAGCTTTCCGTTTGAATACTGACTTGTTTCTTAATAAAAAGTTCAAGTTCAGCTAAGTTGTGATACTCATCATTAATCAGTGCTTCGCTCACAGCTGGCGAAGCGTAAACAACAAATTTAGTCGCATCGTAAGCCCGATTAACACGCACAATTTCACGTAAAATTTCGTAGCAAACAGTTTCAACTGTTTTAAGCGCGCCTCGCCCTTTACACACTGGGCACTCGCCACACAGAATATGCTCTAGACTCTCTCGCGTACGCTTACGTGTCATTTCTACTAAGCCTAGCGCTGAAAAACCGTTGATATTGGTTTTGGCACGATCTGGCGCCATAGCAACTTCTAAGCAATGAAGCACACGACGTTTATGCTCGGCACTGGCCATATCAATAAAGTCGATAATGATAATGCCGCCTAAATTACGCAAACGTAACTGACGAGCAATCGCTTGAGTGGCTTCAATATTGGTATTAAAGATGGTTTCTTCAAGGTTGCGATGGCCAACAAACGCACCGGTGTTAACATCCACCGTTGTCATTGCTTCGGTTTGGTCAAATATTAAGTAACCACCCGATTTAAGCTCAACTTTACGTTCAAGAGCTCGTTGAATTTCATGTTCTACACTGAACAAATCAAAAATTGGACGTTCACCCGGGTAATATTCCAATGCTTTAGCAAGCTCTGGTACAAACTCTTCGGTAAACGCAGTGAGCTGCTGATAAGTGAGCTTTGAATCAACACGAATACGCTCCATATCTTCACCCACATAATCACGCAGTGTGCGAAAAGCAAGAGTTAAGTCTTCGTGTAGAATCGACTCTTTACGCGTTTTTTTGCGTTTTTTTGCTATTTTGTGCCATAGTTTTTTTAAGAATTTAGCATCGTGCTCTAATTCAGCTTCGGTTGCGCCTTCAGCTGCAGTGCGCACAATAAAGCCACCTTCCTGATCATGAAATGGTGCAACGATCTTTTTTAAGCGCTCGCGCTCTTCTTCACTTTCAATACGCTGCGATACACCAACATGGGTGGCATCTGGCATAAATACTAAATAACGCGATGGAATAGTGATATCCGTTGTTAAACGCGCACCTTTAGTGCCAAGTGGATCTTTAACCACTTGCACCATAATAAACTGCCCCTGCCTCACTAGTTCTCGAATATCCTGAACTTTTTTGATCGGCTGATCATCCACGCCTTCGGCAATTGAGGTGCTATTTACAATATCAGATGCGTGTAAAAATGCGGCTTTTTCAAGGCCTATATCAACAAACGCTGCTTGCATACCTGGCAACACGCGGCTCACTTTACCAAGGTAAATATTGCCAACAATACCAAGATTACCTTCACGCTCTAACTGCACTTCTTGCAGCACGCCGTTTTCAATTAATGCGACGCGACTTTCACTAGGGGTGACGTTAATTAATAACTCTGAGCTCATGCAAATTCCTTTAAAAATTGCGCCAATAATTGCTCGGTTTCATACAGTGGCAACCCCATAACGGCAAAGTAACTGCCATTAAGCTTAGTAACAAATCTACCTGCCCCACCTTGAATACCGTAGCTTCCTGCTTTATCAAATGGCTCGTTTGTTGCGCAATAATCGTTAATTTCTTGTTGTGACAACTTTTTAAATGTAACGTCAGTCACAACTAACTGCGACATTACCCCTTGCTGATTGGCAAATGCAATGGCGGTCATCACTTGATGGGTTTGACCTGACAATGACGAAAGGGTAGCAATTGCATCTGCCAAATCCGCAGGCTTTCCTAACACCGTGTCGTTTAATACCACCACAGTATCTGAACCCAGTACAGGGCAATTGTGAGCAGCTAATTTTACACCCGCTAACGCTTTTTCTTCTGCAAGGCGACAAACAAACTGTTCAGCTGATTCGCCTGTTTGTTGTGTTTCATCAATATCTGTTGCGAACTGCTCAAACTCAACATGCAGTTGAGCAAGCAGTTGTTTGCGTCTGGGAGAAGCAGACGCTAAATAAATTTTAGTCAAAATTAGCGTATCCTAAAGTGACGTCGATATTTTCTTAGCAGTAAAAACAACCACGGCCACGCCAATGCACCCGTTAAAACCGGCCATAAATATTGCGGTAAAAAATAAATATCGAGTAAAAAGTGATTCAGCCAAAATACCAAAAGATAATAAAGCGCCAAAAATAACGCCACTAACATCGCTTGCTGCCAAACACTAAAATTACGAATTTTCTGGTAATTACTTGCCGTAATATAAATCACAATTGAGTAAGTAAGTGATCGCACACCTAGCGGAGATCCAAGCGCTAAATCAATAATCAGGCCAGCCATCCACGCAAAGCCTATGTTTACCCTATGGGGTAAGGCGATAGACCAATACATAATTACCAACAACACTAAATCAGGACGATACATTTCAAACGCAATTGGCAATGGCATTAATGCAACTACTAAAGAAACAAATACCGAAAGTAAAATAAACCCTAAATGCCTAGTCATTGGCCACCTCATTACGCCAAAGCAAAATCAGCAAACGAATGCGGTCAAGCTCGGCAATTGGACTGGCATAGACTTCAGAAAAAGGCCTACCCTCGTTACGATTAATACTGGTTACAGTGGCGACCGGATAGCCTTCAGGAAACACGCCACCCAACCCCGAACTCACTAGCACATCGCCAATACGAATATCCATGCTATGTGGCACATGAGATAATTTAAGCTGATCAATTTTACCAATACCTTCCACCACAGTACGCACATTATTGCGCAATACACGCACAGGCGTAGCATGTTGTGTATCAGTGATTAATAACACTCGACTCGTTGTGCTGCCAACCTGAGTGACTTGACCAACAATGCCTTTGTCATCAATCACTGCAAGGCTTTCTTTTACATCATCAAGTAAACCGCGATTAATTAACACCTGATGGCTGTATGGGTTGGAATGAACTGATAAAACCTGAGCAACCAGCTTACGTTCTTCAAGCTTATTTGAAGAACCGAGCAAGGCTCTTAGCTTTTGGTTTTCGAGCTGTAAGAACTCATATTGCTGCAATTTTTGATTTTGCACCAATTGCGCTTCGCGCAGGGCATCGTTCTCAACCATTAAACGCTGGTGAGAAGAAAGGTTTTTACTGCCTTCGCGGAACATTTCATAAGGGAGGTTTGCAAGGTAAAACAAAGGGCTAACTATGGTGTTTAAGCTAGCCCTAACTTTGGAACCGCCATCCGTGTAGCGATCGCCGATAATCAGCATCACACTCAATACGATGGCAATTACCAAACGTAATTGCAACGAGGTATTTCTACCAAAAATTAAATTCATTGCGCCCTCAAAGAGCAGTAAAACAAGTGTATTTAGCTACTTAATCGTAGCTAAATACATCACCACCATGCATATCAATCATTTCAAGTGCTTTACCACCGCCACGCGCTACGCAGGTTAATGGATCTTCCGCAACAACAACTGGAATGCCCGTCTCTTCCATTAATAAACGGTCAAGATCTTTTAGCAATGCACCACCACCGGTTAATACCATACCGTGTGCTGAAATATCGGAAGCCAGTTCAGGTGGTGATTGCTCTAACGCAACCATTACCGCACTTACAATACCTTGTAACGGTTCTTGTAATGCTTCTAGAATTTCACCTGAATTTAGCGTGAATGAGCGCGGCACACCTTCAGCAAGATTGCGACCACGTACTTCAATTTCTTTTACTTCTTCGCCATTAAATGCAGAGCCAATTTCATGTTTAATGCGCTCAGCGGTTGCTTCACCAATTAAACTGCCGAAATTACGACGTACATAGTTAATAATTGCTTCATCGAACTTATCACCACCAATGCGAACTGATGATGAGTAAACAATACCGTTTAAAGAGATAATAGCGACTTCAGTTGTACCACCACCAATATCAACAACCATTGAACCTGTTGCTTCAGATACCGGTAAACCAGCACCTATCGCAGCGGCCATAGGTTCTTCAATTAGGTAAACTTCACGCGCACCTGCACCCATTGCTGATTCACGAATCGCACGTTTTTCAACTTGTGTTGCACCACACGGTACACACACTAAAACACGTGGACTTGGACGTAAGAAATTATTGTTGTGCACTTGTTTAATAAAGTGCTGTAACATTTTTTCGGTTACATAAAAGTCGGCAATAACGCCGTCTTTCATTGGGCGAATTGCTTTGATATTACCAGGTGTACGGCCAAGCATTTGTTTTGCTTCTTGACCTACTGATGCAACACTTTTAGGGCCACCTGGTTTGTCGTGGCGAATTGCCACAACCGATGGTTCATTTAAAACAATGCCCTGATCTTTCACATAGATAAGTGTATTGGCAGTTCCGAGATCGATTGATAAATCGTTAGAAAAAAGACCACGTAATTTTTTAAACATGGAACTGGGGTATCCTTGTAACGTATGAGGCTCAGTTTTATTTTTAATCGAATAACTAAACGCTCAAATAATAAATATAAAGTGTCTAGCGCTCGCGCACTAGACGAAAACCGATGTAATTAGCACGAAAATCCGTTGCTAAAATTAGGCGTGTCGACGCACGCGCTAAGGTAGGTGCAAAATTCCATGCACCGCCACGAATCGCAACATCAGAACGACCAGCCGTTTTTTGGGTCCACTCCCACACATTACCAACGGTGTCATAAACGCCAAAACGGTTAGCGCTGAACGACCCTACAGGTGCTGGGCTCTGATTTGACCACTCACTACCACACCAACCACAATTAGCTAAGTTATTGCCAATATCATTACCCCAAGGGTAATCGGTTTTAGTGCCGGCACGTGCCGCATATTCCCACTCCACCTCAGTTGGCAGGCGATATTCGTTGCCTGTTTTTTCACTTAACCAATCAGCATACGCTTTGGCATCTGAGTAAGTTAAGCACACAACTGGAAAATTATCTTTTTGCTCGTAGCCTGGGTTTTGCCAATTAAGCGACGCTTCCCACACTGGCTCACCATTTAAATAGTAAGCACAGCCTTGGCCACTTTCTGCTTCTGTCTTGTAAGCAGTATCGGCAACAAATTCGTTGTATTCGCCTACTGTTACTTCTTTCTCGTTCATCGCGTACGAATCACTCAGAATCTTTTTAACAATAGGTTGCTCGTTTGCTAAACCGTTACCGGTTAAATCACCCATTTCAAACTCGCCTGCTGGGATCACAATCATGCCAGCTGAATTTTCAATCGTGCTGCGAGTTGAAAGGCTTGGTGTAGTCGTTGTTTGGCGAGTTCGCGTTTGATTATAGTTAGACTGAGTAATCGTCTCTTTTCTTAAGTTTGCGCGTAATGTTTGCGAGCGTTTTAAATTAATATTTCGCGTATAGGTTTGATAACCTTGTTTGCGAATTTCAATGTCATAGCTACCTGATGGCAATGACACATCTAAACGAGTTGAGCCGTAGCTTACACCATTAATAAACACTTCATCATCGCGCACGTTAGAGCGCAATGTGAGCTGGAACAATCGCTCTTTTTTTGGCGTATTTACCTCTACCGTATCACGGTTAGTTACCATGCTTGCTGATGAGGGCGCGCTTTTATTATCTTTAAAACGCACTACTGGTTCATCGTAGCTTGCACTTATAACTGGCTGATAAACATTAGGAATTGCTGAACCATAATCAGAACAGAAGCTGTTATCTAGATTAAGCAAATTACATAAACGGCTGGCGTTTACTTCGCCGCGCATGGTTACGCTTAGGTTGGTATTATAATTACCTTGCCCGCTAAATGAGCTGTTAACCACATGACTGCTTAATACTTGAACCTGCGCACCTGACATATTGCGCTTTGGTTCAACCACTCTCTGCTCGGTAATATTGGCAAAAATTTGGTCCATAAAGCGTTTTGTGGCTTTTTGTAAACCTTGTGATTGACCACGTTGCTCACACGCCGCTAGCGTTTCAGTGCGCTTACAGTTTACTGTGTGATTCACTTCAACAGTGCCTTCACGGGTAAACTCATTACGTAAACGCTCAACACGTGCGGTATTTTTTTGCTGCTTTAAGCTTTCGAGGGTGTTAACTAAGGTATGTTTTGAAACGCGGATTGCTTCAATATCTTTGCGATGAGATGAAATCGCTACAAGCTGTAGGTCTATATCATCTTTATTTTGCTTTAGATCCGCAATCGCTTTTTGGTAGCGCGTTTGCGCCGCACTAATATCCAATGTTGGGTCTTCAATTAAACGGCGATACAAATCATTCATCGCGTCTAATGATTGGTTGCGTTCTTTCTCTAGCGAAATAGAACGTGAACGAAGTAATTCCAGTTGCTCTTGCAATTGTTTTTCTTGTTTTAGATGTTTATCTAAAACACCAGATAACTCTTTGAATTCAGACTGCTTAATATCTATTTCAGCTTGAATGCTTGATACTGTATTAGTGTCTTGTCCATGCGCTTGCCAAGTAAATAGGCTAAGCGAGATCACCAATGACAAAGGTGCTAGTCGCATATAATTATTCCCAAAACGGCCGATTTTTGGTTTTCTTGTTTTCGTTTTTATCGTAAGGGCACTTGCCCTAATGCTTTATGCTATTTTTTTGTCATGCAAAACACAAGCTTTGTCTTACCTTAAATGGCAAATTTTCAATTAAATAGCAAAACTAAAGGCTGTTGTTGTTTGTTTAATAATTCAGCCGAGCAATAAAACTACTTTAAATAAGGCGAAAGTAATGAAATTTAGTTATCTAAAGTAAGTTGTTTTGTGCGCAAGAAAGAAGCTGCTTTAATCAGAGTCCAAAGGACCTAAAAGTATATTTCACTCCAGCATTTCATTCACTTGGAACAAAAATAACGTTGCAAAGCTCAAAAGATATTAGTTTTCTCGCCAGTAAATTACGCGGTCATTTCCTCTAAAACGACCAAACTGCAGCACGGCATTAGGATTATCATTTGCATCGTTATAGTTTCCATCGTTATTCCAATCAAACTGTAACCACTTTTCTGGGCTTACGTAATCAACATTAAAAGTACGCTGCTCTGTTGGCGTTGGCGCAGTCAAAAATAACTCTCGACCCGATTTGTAGATACCTGCGGCAAAACTATCACTCAAATTATCTTTAAGCGGTTGGTTATCTTCAATCACTAAATTAGCAAAGTTGTATGCGCTACAAGAGTCTGACATATTAACCACAAAGTTGGTGCCATCCCAATATTCAACTTTCATTGGGATTTGTAGCGCTTCATATTCACTGCCATAGTTATTGCTGAGTGTTAACCGGCCATAGCGCATTTCCGTGGGCGAAATAATTTCAACACCGCCAATTACTTTAGTGTTAATAGCGCGACTATCAGCTGTACCAGCAAGTTGATTAGCATTTTGATTTAAATCGTTGAGTACTTTGCCATCTGAATCAGTTAAACGCACTAATGGAATCACTTGCGTCATTGGAATTGACGGCGCACTATCACGCTCTAACGTGGCGTTGTTTACATTCACCACATACAAACCTTGCTGCCAGTCGACACCGTCATCGGCACTCAAACTGTAACGCGGCGCAAGTTGTGTTGCCGATTTATAATTTGCAGCATCATCATTTTCAATTAAGTTTTCAATGCTCGCTTTGGCAAAATTAAGCGTACTAGTTGCATTATAAGTGTAATTGTGTAAGCGGTTACCTAATACATCTTGCGCTGTAATGGTGTAACTCAATTCATCAAACGGCTGGCTGTAATAGGTAAAACTATTGCAAGCACTTGTCAGTGATTGCTCTGTCATTTCAAATTGCGCGGGGATAAAGCGCCCTACATTGGCCTTACTGCCAGAGATAGATCCACCATCACTATGGTTTAAGTAATTACTGCTTGAAAGGTTAGCGAGCAGCTCAATAATCCCCACTTCATTAAATTTTGCATCAGTGATCGTCGCAACACCCGATACAAAACCATTATCCGGCACAGCATTAGGCGATAACACACCGTCAATACCTGCTTGCGGCGCCTGTAAGTTATGCGTTAACGCGACTGTTCCTGTGATATCAGCACTTCGAAAATTACGCGTTATCGCACCATTGGCATTGTGAGCCTCGACTTGAATATTGAAATCTTCCGACGCCATTTTAAATACAGAATCTTCCGCATCAAACGCGTTCGGATCGCTGGCTACAATGATGTTAAACCTTTCAGGACGCACCACATAATTATTACTGGTGTCGGTTAAACTCGCTCCATTAGGTGCTGATGCAAATGCCGACAAACTAATTCTACCGGCATCAAGATAATTTAACGCCAAATTCGCTTTATAGTTATTAGTTGGATCAAAATTAACGGTTACAGGTGTGTTGTTTGTTACTGGCGTATTATTGACAGTAAACGCCATCGATGATGGGTTACTTGGTTGTACAAAATTATTGGTAAAGTTGACTGTTTGTGGGCCACTAAAAATGTTTTCACACGCGCCTGTATTATCGTTTTTTCTTACCGCCATTAATTCAGCGCTATACGGCACACCTGATATTTGATCGCTAATGGCACTGATTTTAAATCCCGTATCCACGAATTGGGTATAACAATTAGCAAGCGACACTTCATTTGCACCGACAAAACATCTAAACCCTGAGCTCGGATTCGTTATGTTAGTGTTTAGCGCGTAATTAATGGTACTTGCTTGGGTGTTATTTAAGCTGATATTTGCTCGACCATTTACCGTAAATGGGTTACTTGGCGACCAACTTAACGCGCCACCACCTGAGGTGGAAAGCGATACAGTAGCTGGGTTTGGATAATAACTACTGCAAGTATCGTCAGCACATGCCTCAATTGTCATGGTTTCAGCTTCGCATGTTAACCCTGTATTATCACTTAGCGTAAGGCGATAATGGTCAACACTCGGCGCATTGTCACACGTACGTACCGTATTCATATCACTTAAAATTTCAGACTGTTGTAACGCACGTGAATAAATTCTTACTTCATCAAGCTTACCTTTAAAATAACGATCGCTGCGAATGCCGCCACACTGTGTTGAAGTATTCGTGCCTACATCAACACCAATAAAAAACTTACACGGTGAATCAGCTAACCCATCGCTGTAACTACGTGAGGCATCGGCAATTCCATTAATGTACATAATTTGCGAACCAGATCTGTAAACAACTGCAACATGAGTCCATTGATTAAGCGGTATAGTGCGCGAGCTGGTAAATGAACGCGTTTGTCGAGCGGCGTTTTGCCACCACCAAAATAATCGATTATTTGAATCTAAATGGAATTCAAAATGCTCATCTTTAGATACTAAACTTCGCAGGCCACCGCGATTTTCGGTGGGATAAACCCAGGTACTTACTGTTAGTTCTTGATAGTTAAAATCACCACTGTCATCAACTGACGCATAGTTGGTTCCATCAAACTCTGCATAATCACACGTACTTTGACTGCCTATAGTGTTGGCAGGCCCTGGTGAGTGAATTGAAAACGAAGGACTTCCCGAAGGGGTTAAGTCATGAGGCTCATTTAAATTAGCATCTAAAAAATCACGATCCAGTTGCCACCAACCATTGGCATCGCAATATTGTTCGCGCGCGGCTCCATCCCAGCCTAAGCCTAGGTTTTGATTTTGATAGATGGTTTGAATTTGTGTATCGCCAATCGCTTTATCAAAAATCAGTAGTTCATCAACTAAGCCGCGAAAGCGCTGATTAGCATCAAAACCGCCACCTAAATTATCTTGTTCTTGCCCTAACATTAAGTAGTTAATGTTTAATGAACCACTATCGTGATTTGATACACAGACTTGTTGCTGCCCATTAACAAAGAAGCACGACGTTGAACCATCGCGACGCCAAACAAAGTGTCGCCAAACATTATCTGAAAAGTTTGGAATGCCGATGCGAGAGGCGCGATCTTGTTTAATCCAAGGCTCAAATAATGTACTGCTTGGATGCCACCAAATTAATTCATTAGCATTATTATTGTTACGCGCACCAGAAACTAATACTTGGCTACCTGAAAAACTACTTTTAACCCACGCCGAAATCGTAAACTCTCTGCCACTGAGTAAATCCTCATCAATATCAATTCGTGCATTGCTAATACCGTCATCAAAAAATGCGGCATTACAAATTTTTCCTTCCGCGGGTTGAATATTAAAAGGCGTACCATGTTCACTGTTAATTGATTCTATGACTTGGTTATTTACACCGCTTAACCATGAAAATTCATCAAAACGAAATTCCGCGATAGGCGACGCATTTGGGTCAATCGTCGTCGCACCACAAATACCCGTAAAATTATTTAATATACTTGGTGCTACGTAGCTTACTTCGGCACTGTTGCCTACACTAACCGACGCGCCTGATGTAAGCGCACCTTCGAATTCAGCACCAAATGCAAGATCTATCTGGCTTTGTGAATAAACAAATCCGCCAAACTCAACATTATTGGCAGTTGAAACACTGCCAGCTACGTAAATAATTAAATCGTCCGGGCGCGGCACATCAATATCACTAAAAATAGATAAAGATCCTCTTACAACTATGCGTGTTGGCCCGGTAACACGTAAGTTTGGACGGTTAAGTGATAAAGAACCAGTGAATAAATAATCGCCTGAAAGTTTGCCATTATTTGGAATACTAGTTTTAGGATTTGATAAACTTGGCTCTTGAATGGTTTCAGCATTCGTGCCCGAAGCGATACACTTTGAACCGCACGCATCAGGGTTGCTATCTACCAGATTGGTCGTAACAATTACACTATTAGCCTGGCCGCTAATTTCTGCATTATTTGAAATAATTGCACTGCCGTTATTAAACGTCGCAATTCCTGAAGGAAATACATCTTCACAAGCAGGCAAATTTGCCCAAACTAAATTAGGAAGCAACAGCAATAGATAGAAAAAGCTAGTTAAGTGTTTTTGCTTCAACATTGATACTTCTCTGCGTTGTCCACTGGCCAGAATCACAACTTACCGTACTGGTTATCCGATACACAGTCACCGTAGAGGTTGGAGAATTTGCATCCGCCACATTATTTACCGAGCTGCATGACAGCTCTACAAATTGGCAATTTTCCATATACTTAGTTGCATTAAAATGGTTTGGCGGCAGATCAGCATTACATACGCCGCTTGGCGCATTCAGGGGAAACAACTGTGTGAGTTTCCATTCAACACCACTTTGCGCTGACAAAAACGCTTTAGAGCCATAGTACTCTACTGCATTTGATTGCGCGCCCCCTTCAATCACACGAGTAAGCGCTAATCCAAGTGCCAACAATACAATAGCAACAAATAACGATGTAATTAATAAACTGCCTTGCTGTTTAAACCTTAACGTCATACATTTCTCTAGGGCACGTTTGGAATATGCACTTCATGGTTAAATACCAAGGATTCAGAACTATTAAATCCCATCGCCAGCCTTATATTAACAATAGCATTTCGCGTTAAGCTTGCGTCATTAAACTCAAAAACTAAGTGATCAGAAATGTATTTTGCTAATAACTGCCCCTTCACTCCATCAAGCACATGCAAAAGCGAAGGTGTTGGCTGATTCACTTCAAAATCATAACCTTGATAATAATACAAACTATCACCTTCAACACAAAAGCTAATTGGGCTGTTATTCAATACAAACAATCGCTGCGTTGGTGAGGCAACTGCAAAACCATTATCAAATGACCAACGCTGTGTTTTATTTGCCTCTTCTTCAACCGGGTCTGCCGATAACAAGCGAACGCGATTATTACTCAAATCATAAATATCGGCAGGGCTTTGTGGATATAAGGTGACACGATCATTTTCAAACGCTTTATCTTCATTATTAAACGCCACAACAATTAAATCACCTGCACTTGAGGTATCAAGCGGTGGGTTATTGACATAAATACTGCTAGCTTTAAACGGCGTAAACTCTAAACACTGAAACGCTTGACCTGAAACATTACCAGCTTGAACTCGAATCGAATTAGGCGTTGCTTGGCGTAACTCTTTACTTAACCGCAGTAAGGCAAAACGCGCTTGTGCTACCACTTCATCACGCTCTGTACCCGTTGCATAAATTTGTGCACCAAACTTTATAAACTGCATCGTGCTAATGCTTACAATACCGATAATAACAATCACAATTATCAGTTCGACCAAACTAAAACCTGTTCGTTTAGCGCGGTTCATTAGTAATTACCTTTGTAGGCAGAAAAACCATATACTTCGCCTGTTGGCGCTGTCACAGTTACCGTGATTAGTTTTAAGGTATTATAATCACCAGATGTATCTGCTATACCATTGGCATCATCATCGTAAACAACGTTAACTGACAGGCTAAAGCCAGGATAAAGGTTTGTAACTGGTTGACCTAAGCTATTTTGTAAATCTGCAGCTTGGTAATTGCCAATAAAGTCATCTACATCGTTAAGTTTGTTACGAATACATTTTCCGTTAATATCTTTTTCTTCGGGGTCATCACAACCCAAATCACTTGGCAAAGTACATGAACTTGATGCTATACCACATTGAGTATAAGGAGGACTGCGTCGTGATTGCTCGTCAAATGAGCGCCCTAAAATCTCGTTCATCATCGCTTGGCCTAGTTCATTGGCTTTAACTTGAATCACGGGATCGGCGCTTTGCTTTGCCTGCGGTGCTAACAGACCTGTTACTATGGTAAGCACAATCGCCATTAGCACTATACCAAAAATCACTTCAACTAAGGTAAAGCCCTTAAGCCTATTCACATGCATAAATGCCACCTTGTGCAGAAATGCAAATATCCGCCTCACCAAAATCGATTTTGCAATTTGCGGCGCAATTTAAATTTGGTCTACCAAAATCATCAAACTCGACCTCATTAAAACTGGCATTATTTGAATCAAGGGTTTGGATACGTGTTGCTGTGCTATTAGTTGGAATATTGACAACAAGATAGGCAAAATCGAGCGCTAAATTGGCGCAATTATTAGTCATTGCAGGTGCGATTTGAGCACTACTAAAACACACTTTGTGGGATAAGGTATTATTAGTATTTTGCATTGCGCGAAGTTGCATAGTGCGCAATATAGTAAGGGTTCTGTCGCGGAACTCAAAGCTATCAAAACTTTCGTTTGTAAAAAATTTAGGCACCACGGTTACCGCCAAGGTGCCTAAAATTACCAAGGTTATTATTAGCTCGACAAGACTAAAACCTTGTTGTTTCATCAAAAATCACAAAGTCGATTAACAATCGTTTGTTTGAACCGTTGTAGTTGCGGCATTATAAACAAAATTAGGTGTAGTACCAGTACGTGTAGCTGGTGCATACCAAACAAAACAACCAGCATCAGTCACAGCTGTTGGCTCTGTTGAACCATTAGCATAAAAAACACCTGCACCACTAACCACATTAAAATTAAAATCAGCAGAATTTGCAGTTCCACCATTGTTTAAATCGGCAACATTCACGTCCATTGCAACTACAATGCCCGACGCCGCACTACCTGTTAGGTCAACGTCTGGATAACCATATACCAAGCCAATCGATTCACCTGTGTCAGCCGTGATAGTACCTGTAGCTTGCTTCTGTAAGCCTGCAATCACAGATTTACCGTAAACGATTGAGCTTGCGCTATCTGCTGCACCTGCAACACCCTGAATAGTCGATGCATTAGCATCGCCTTGTAAATCTAAAAACTTAGGGGCTGCTGTTACTGCTAAAATACCTAAAATTACAATAACGATAATTAATTCGACTAATGTAAAACCTGTTTGCTTTTTCATATTACTTACCTCTTTAAAGCCTAAAATTAGTTACCAAAAACTCGCACTACGCCAGTTGCTGGAGTGTATTCAATACCACGTAAATTTGTATCTGCAGGGCTGTTTGCCGCTGGAGGAGAGTTGATGTCAAGCGCGCTTACTAAATAATAGAGACAAACGCCACCATTACCATTGGCTGCACCATCTGCATCGTGTCTTACAAAATAAGTATTTTGTTCAAGCTCCGCGACTGTTGCCACAACAGTGTTAGATGGCGCACTTTGCAACACTGAATTAAACACGCCTTGGCATTTCAGCGCTGTTAATGCTGTTGACTCTGTCGAACCAGCTATTTCATTACCCGCAGCGTCCACACCTGATGTTGGGTAGCCAATATCCGGGTCAATACCAACACGCGTTGTATCATAATCAATAAAGTTGATAGCGGTATTATTGTCAGGGCGACCTAACACTTCCCATTGACCGCGTACTAGGCCAACTGCAGCTGCTAAACCACCTGCAACGCCTTCAACCGTCGAGCGCTCTGCTTCTTCTTGAATATCAATAAAGCGCGGCAATGCCGTCACGGCCAGTAAGCCTAAAATTATCACTACAATAATCATTTCGATTAATGTAAAACCTGTGTTCTTTGCTAGATTTTTCTTCATTTGACGCCTCGACGACTTAATTGTAACCAAAGTTTACATTTATGCTCTAACTATTGCTCACTATGCCATTTAAGAACATGTACTTAAATAGTAAAACTGAATTTTTATAGTATTTACAGCCAATTATTTGACCGTGATCTAATATTTCTACACTGTTAACATCCGATAGCGCAATTGACTGTAAGTTTTCGAACAAGCCATCACATTGCGCTTTGGATGAGGTAACTACGTGGGTTACAAATCCATTACGGTTAACACGTGCTTTTAACACTCCTTCGCTACTTAGCGATGACTGTGCGACCAACGACATTTCAACTTCACTTTGCTTATCTCGCATCCATTGATGCCTAATATGGTTGATGCTAGTTACAAACTCATCTTTTGATTTTTTTGCAACTACTTGTTCAACTTCATCATATAAGCCTAGCATTTTTCCTGCCAAGACCCAGTACAGCAGACAAAAAACAATCAGTATGATGATAAAGCGATATAATCCTGTGCTAGATTCTTGCCTATCTGCCACATTTATCGTCCTTTAATTGCCGACATCATATCCCACATTGGCGTAAAGATACCCAAGGCTAATACAAGCACCATACCAGCCACAATCGAAATTAAAATTGGCTCAATTTTGGCGGTTAAACTCTTTAAATCAAAATCTACTTCACGCTCGTAAAACTCTGCCGCTTCTTGCAATAGTTCTTCGACTCGTCCAGTTTCTTCGCCTACGGCGACCATTTGTAATACCAATTGAGTAAACAGCTCGCTGTTTTTTGATGCGCGCAATAAGCTTTCACCTTTTTCAATACTGCGCCGCATATCAATTACTTTCTCTTCCATAAAGGCATTGTCAATCGCTTCTGCAACTAATGAAAGGCCTGTCGTCATGGGTACGCCTGCGCGCAGAATCATAGCGAACGAACGACTATAGCGAGCCAATAATGAGCGTTCAATAATACCGCCCACAATGGGAATTCTAAGCTTTACCCTGTCCCATTTCAGCCTGCCAACAGGTGTTTTTAGATAACTTCTAACGCCGATAAAAACACCTAAAATACCAAGTAAAAGCACATGCCAATACGTTACAAAAAAGTTGGATGTGCCAATCAAAATTCGCGTCATTAATGGCAGCTCGGCATTAAATTTTGCAAACATCTCAGCAAAGGTTGGAATAACGAAAATATTGAGAATAAACATCGCAATTGCCAACGCAATAACCACAAACATTGGATAACGCATAGCTGCTTTAATACGTTTACGAGTTTCGTGCTCTTGTTCAAAATACGTCGCAAGTTGCAAAAACGCATCTTCTAACTTACCCGTGCTTTCACCCACTACCACAATCGATACCATTAAACGGTTAAATATCTTTTTGTGACTGGCAAATGCCGCGGATAAATTTCGACCTTGCTCTAGTTGCTTTGCGACATCAAGCAAAGCATCGCGAAAAACGGGGTGTGTAGTGGTTTCAGCAAGCCCAACAATTGCCCGAATAATCGGAATACCCGCTTTCATTAACGAGTACATTTGGCGTGAAAAAACAATCAACTCATCAAGGGTCACTTTTGGCTGAAAAAACGCCATTATCGGCGAGTTTTCGCCCTCTTTTTCACCAGTGCTAGGTTTAATAGACAGCGGTATTAACCCACGCCTCAATAGTACATCTGCAGCCGCATTGTCATCATGCGCCTCAAGCTCACCGTTAACCGGGTTGCCCTGTTTATCTTTTGCTTGATAGGCAAAAAACGGCATCGTCTTAACCTACTAACTCAGGCAAACTTTCAGCCACTCTAAACACCTCTTCAAGTGAGGTAATGCCTTGGCTTGCGTAATCCAATGCCATCACTGATAAAGGTTCAAACTCTGGGTTTGCACGTGCCGCTTCTGAGAATGCTTGTGTATCAGCTAAACGCAGTGCATCCATCATAGGTTCGTTCATTTCGAGTAATTCGAACACACCTATCCGGCCACGATAGCCGGTTTGATTACAACTGTTACAGCCTTTGCCCAACTTAAACTGAGCACCGCTAAAGCGAGGATTGATATGATTTATCCAAGCAAGTTCTTGTGCATCAGGCGTATAATCGCTCGCACATTTATCACATACACGACGCACTAAGCGCTGCGCTAAAATTGCGCGTAAAGAGCTTGCTACCAAATAGCTTGGCGCTCCCATATCAATTAAACGCATGGCGCTGGTAATCGCATCATTGGTATGCAATGTTGATAACACTAAGTGACCGGTTAACGCACCGCGCAAACCAATTTCAACCGTTTCTTGATCTCGCATCTCACCTACCATCAAAATATCAGGGTCTTGACGAAGTGTGGTACGTAATACAGATGCAAAACTTAACCCAATTTTACTGTTTACCTGAACTTGGTTAATGCGCGGTAATCGATATTCCACAGGATCTTCAACGGTAATGATTTTTTTGCTTGATTGGTTTAACTCACTTAATGCACCGTAAAGTGTTGTGGTTTTACCCGAACCCGTTGGTCCTGTAACCAAAATCATGCCGTGCGGTCGCTTTAGCGCATTACGCATTTTATTAAGCACTTTTAAAGGCATACCGGTTTCATCTAACGTTAATAGACCCGCCGACTGATCGAGCAAACGCATTACTACGGACTCACCATGCTGTACCGGCATGGTTGAAACACGCACATCAATATTGTGACCCTTGATGGTGATATTGAAGCGACCATCTTGCGGTAAACGCTTCTCTGAAATATCAAGGCCCGACATTAACTTAAGGCGCAGTACCAATGCCGCTGAAATAGCCACTTGATCAAGGGTATTTTCATGCAAAATGCCATCTATGCGCTGACGAATGCGTAAAATGCCTTCATCAGGTTCAATATGAATATCCGACGCACGCATTTGCACTGCATCTTCAAAAATCGACTGCAGTAATTTTACAACGGTGGCATCTGAGGTGTTTTCATCTAGCGCATTAAGCTCAAACTCTTCGGTCTCTTGATACTCTTCTTGCAGCTGTGATGCAAAGCTTTCGATGTCTTGGGTACGGCGATATAAATTATCGAATGCATTTAGAATTTGCTGCTCTTGTGCAACAACAATTTCAATTTGCTTTGGCGCAACAATAGGCGCTAGCTGATCTAAACTCGATAAATCAGCAGGATCACTCATCGCAATTTGAATCGACTCACCAAGGTCTGCTAAAGCCAGCGCTCTAAAACGACGAGCGTAAACTTCAGGGATCAGTTTAACCACCTTTGGGTCGAGCTTTTCATTGTCTAAGTTTACAAACGCAACATTAAGTTGCTGCGCTAAAAAGCGTAGTAACTGAGTTTCTTCAATCACTTGCTGCTCAATTAATGTAGCACCGAGCTTTCGCCCCGTTATTTTTTGTGCTTGAAGCGCATCGTTGAGTTGTTGTTCCGAGATGATATGTTCATGAACCAACAAATCACCTAATCGCATTTTTAACCTAGGACGCATCGAGTCGACCTCTTATAAACTGTAAACGCTCAACAGCATAACGCTGTGATGCAGGCGACAAATTGCCAATTTGCGTCGCTGTTGTGTAATATTGCATCGCATTTTGCCATTGTTTTAAAAATTCAGCGGAACGCGCCATTGCTAACCACCACTTGCCTTGCTCAGGCTGCGATAGCGTTAATTTTTTAAAACTGCGTAAAGCCACTTCGTGTTGCTTTAACTGCTGTGCAGCTAAGCCTTTTAATATCCAAAAATCGTTATCACCTTGGCTTTCGTAGCGCTGCGGCAATACACTCAGTACTTCGTTATATTGCTTATTATCAGCGTAAATGCGCGCCAATAGAGTGCGCCACTCCATACTATCGGGTTTTAAACTTAACCCTTGCTCAAGTACATTACTGGCTTTCACGGTGTCTTGGCGACCGTAAAACGCCGCAGCCAATAGGCTACGACATTCAATATGTTCATTAAGTACTGCAATACACTGCTCTAACGCGGCAATAGCCTCGCTCACCAAACCAAACGTGAAGGCTTTTTTTCCGGCTTGAAAATGTTCATTTGCCTGTTGCGTTGCTGTTATCTTAGTAACTTGCTTCATCGTCGCTTGACGTTCAGATGGTTGCGCTTTTTCGCGTTCTACAAGCTGAACGGGTGGTATGTCCTCTTCAGCAGGCACCACTTTTTGTGACGCTACGCGGGGAGCTTGTGTAGCAGTTGTATCATTATCCATCTCGATAGTTTGCGTTACTTTCTCTGCTTGCGATAATGATTGAGATGTTAGCGATTTAGATTGCTCAGCTACTTGCTCATTTCTTTGTTGATTTACTTGTTCATTTTCCTGTTCAAGCATGCGATTTGGCGTTTCACTTGTTGGCTCACTTACAGCTGGATTTTCGTTACTAGTAGTAACCACAGGAATACTTTCAGCAGCGTTTGGCGATTTTACAAAAAAATGCTGAACCGGATCTTTTTTATAAACCACATAAGCAACAAGCGACAACGCCACCACAGCTAATACTGGAATTGCTAACTTATGCAATTTTTCGCCGATATCTGAAATTGGTGTTACGTTTACTGTTTTTTCTCGCTCTGCGCTCGATGCGGCTTCGGTTTGTCTTTGCTCTAACCCCTTGAGCGTTTTATTCAGTACACTCATAGTTGTTCCTTAACGATTAACCATGTCGCCGTACCTATCACTAACAACAAAGCTAAGTACATTGGCCAAATACGTGAGCGGCTTAAGCGGCAATCTTCTGTATCTTGCGCGGCGCTATACACATAACCTACTTTGGCTTTTTGTGTACCCTCACCATAGCCCTGAATAAGCACTTTATGACTTAACAAATTAACCAAACGTGGAATACCGCGACTCGCTTTTGCAATAAGCAAACACACTTTATTAGAAAAAAGCTCTTTCGCTTGCTCGGCTCCCGCAACTTCTAACCGATGTCGAATATAATATGCCACTTCAGCATTGGTCATAGCGCGTAAGGTATATGAAAAACTAATACGCTGTCGTAACTGACGCACTTTTTGATTTGCTAAACGGCTATCGAGCTCAGGCTGGCCAAATAACACAACCTGAATCAGCTTACGTGTTTCGGTTTCTAAATTAGTAAATAGTCGCACCGCTTCTAACGCATCCCAACTTAAACACTGCGCTTCATCAATAATCAAAACAACGCGTTTGCCTTGATGATTTAATGCTAACAGTTGGTCTTGAATTTTTTGGCTAAGCGATTGCTGATCTAAATCGCTGCTAATATCAATTTGTAATTCGTTAGCTATCGCATAGCGCAGCTCATCAGGACTTAAATATGAATTGGCGATATACGCTACTATGGTTGAGTCATCAAAGCTATTGAGCAGCTTTCGACATAACAATGTTTTTCCGGTACCAACTTCACCCGTAACTTTAATAAAGCCCTCACCCATATTGAGCGCGGTAATCAGTACCTCCATGGCTTCATTATGAGGAGCTAACGCGCAATAAAACTGCGTATTGGGCGTTAGCGAAAACGGTAACTCGGTCAAACCGAAGTGCGATAGATACATTACTTACCGTACCAAGAATTCAACAACTTAAGGCTACGTTGCTGCTGTTGTTGCCAAGTATCTGCCATCACCACGGTTGGGCGAATAAGAATGACAAGCTCTTTTTTGTTTTGCACACGACGCACGCTTTTGAATAGATTTCCTAAAATCGGCATATCGCCTAAAACTGGCGTTTTCGATTCTTGATCTGTGGTTAAAGTTTGCATTAAGCCACCAATAATCACTATTTCGCCACTGCCTGCACGGATCACAGTATCGGATTCACGAATGTTACTTTGCGCTAGCGGTAAAACGTAGTCTTGGTCGTTTAGTGTCACGACTTTGTTTTGTTCTTCGGTTTCGGTAACCGATGGGTGAACATGTAAAATAACTGAGCCAAACTCATCAATTTGCGGAGTTACATCAAGCGCAATACCTGAGAAAAACGGCGTCAGTTCAATTTCTGGTGACGTGGTTGTCGCATTGCCGGTTACCGTAGTGCTCGATACTTCTGTAACAAAATACTCGTCTTCACCCACTTTAATCACTGCTTTTTGATTATTCGTTGCAGTTACACGTGGGTTAGAGAGCATTTGCACATCGCCCTGTGTCTCAAGCAAGTTAATCACACCGCTGAAATCAGCATTTTTAAAGACTAAGTTAGTCACACCACCTAATTGAGATGAAATAGTATTGCCGACTTGCGCAGCAGCAGTGGTTGAGAAAGTTAGATCAGTCGCGCCAATATGGCCTAACACTTCGGACCAATTAACCCCTTGCTGATATTCATCGTTTAAGGTTACTTCAATTATTTTAGCTTCAAGCACAACTTGGCGCTGCAAGCTGTCTTCACTGGCTTTTAAAAACTCTTTTAGCGCGGCAATTTCACTTGGTAATGCGTTTACAGTTACCAAACTTGCTTGCGGACTAACAATAACAAAACGGCCACTGCCCTTACCAATTAAGGATTCCATCGCCAATTGCAAATCTTTCCAAAAATCAGTTTCACTGCTGGTTTGAATGCTAGCACCATTAATTTGCATATTAGAGCCACCACCAAAAGTGTTATTACCACCCATATTTTGGTTATTGCTCGAATTATTGTTACCTGAATTACCATTACCGCCTGAGCCACCTTGATCAAACTGGCTCACGCCACCAGCAACAACGCTTACCGTAGATAATCCGCTACGCTTCATCATTAAATAGTTTACCGGTATCGACTCAGTACGCATTTTCGCCGGTAATACTTGCACCACCTTGCCTTCACGAAATACATCAATGCCGTATAAACGCGATACAATTTTTGTCACTTCATCCATAGTGACGTCTTTTAACGTAAGTGAAATTTCACCTTCCACCTCTGGGTGTAAAGCAACACTATACGGCGTATCGGCAACCAATCCCGCGAAGAATTCATTAATAGACACTTTATTGGCATTTACATCGAAGCGCGTCATTTCAAACTCTTTCGGTAATGAAACGCTAGTTCCTACAGAGGCTAGCAACTCTTCTTCAAAACCTTCTGGCGCTTGTTCGGTAGGTAACTGCTCGTTTGCAGTATTTTGTGGTTTCGCATTGAGTTCTTGTTGAATATGCGGCTTTAATGTTGGCTCTGACGTAAGCTCACAACCAGACACCATTAACGCTGAAACTGCCAGCCAACTTTTTAGAATGTTATTTTTTAATTTCATGCTGATAAAGTCTCAATACCTTGTTAGTTTGACCTTGCTCTAGTGTCACCGAGTCCGATGTTATTTTTATCACTTTATAGCCTTGAACTTGGTCGCCAATTCTTACCATTTGCCCAGCAACAACCGCTAAGTTGCCTGAATCTTTTACAAACACCGATTGCAGCACCAGTGCGTTATCTGCTTGCGTACTGTTAGCAACAACACTGCTCGCTTCAAGTGTTTTTGGTCGTGTTGGATCTTGCAGGCTTTTTGCCGACAGCGAAAAGCCACAACACATGCAGATTAAAATAAGGTTATAACGCAATAAATTTATCATTCGCACTTACAGTAGCAATGGTTAATGTCAATTTACCTGTCGGATACTCGTCCACTTGGTAATCAAATTCTTGAATAAATAACTTTTCTTCAATCTTCTTAATTTGTTTTAAATAACTTAATAGCCCGAAATATTCACCCTCTAGCTCTATCAGCATAGTATGTTGATAAAACGCGACCTCCCGCGGCGCTAGAGGTTCTTCCCCCTGAGGGTCTTGTGCCGTAGCAGGAGTGCTTGAAGTGACATAAATCGCTTCTACTGGGTTTATTTTAAAACGCGAAAGTTGAATATTTTTATGCTTACGCAGAATTTTTTGCAATACCAATGCCATATCTTCAGGCGAGATGTAGGTAAGGCTAAAATCAGCCAGTTGCTGATTAATTTGCTGCAATTCACTCTCAAGAGATTGCTCTTGTTGCAACAACTCTTGCACATAACTTTTGCTCAGCGCATCTTTCAGCACCACTAATTGTCGCTCGCTGTTTTGCTGTTGATTAGTTAAATTAGTAATTCGCTGCTGATTGTTTGAATATGAAGTTTGCAGCGGCGAAATTACAAACCAAATGGTTAAGTAACCGAACAAAAACAAGCCAACTGAAAATACCAATAACTTTTCACGTTGCTCTAGCGTGCTGAGTTTTTCTGACCACTGCTGCCAAGTATCCTTCATTATTGCACTCCTTGACCGCTATATTGGGTGGCAATTTGAAACTCAACACCGGTTTCTTGCTTATCAAATTCAAGTAACGAGAAGGTTTTTGCCTCAAAATATTCTGAGCGCTTCAGGCCATTCAACCATTCAGGAATAGCCGAGCCATGCGTAGCCTCGCCTACTAATTGAATATCGTTACCAACAAAATGGAACGATTTAAGCCATATTTCGTTGTGCGTATTACTGGCTAAATCAACCATCACTTGTGCGTAGTCAAATTCAGCTTGCTTTGATTTCGCTTGCATAAATTGTAGTAACTTTTGCATTTCAAGCATGTCGTGTTTTTTCTTATCAATGCGGCGTAATACTGGCGATTTATCTTGTTTTCGTTCTAATTCACGTTGCACTTGAGTTAGCTCAGCTTTAGTGCGGTCTAATTTGCTTTGTAGCGATAACAGCTGTTGTTTCGATGTATGTTCAAAACGCGCGAATAATATACTAACAAGCACCAACACAATAATTAGAGCCCCCCAGCACATCACAATATTATTAAGCGTAAAAAACTCACGCTTCGGTTTTAGCTCATCTAAGTATAAGTTAATGCGAGTCTTCATTGTCACCTCGCAAGTCCTGAGATAATGCCGCCGCAATCGCTAGCTGCACTTCAGTGTTTTGCTGTAAACAGAGCGCTAAGCGTGGTTCAAACGCGAGTACTTTTGCTGGAAAAAACTGACTCAACTCTTGCGCTATGCCGTTAATTTCAAAATTTGGAATTGCCAACTGCAAACTTTTGATTGGAGGTTGCTTTAGCTGGCTTTCAAAATAATCGAGTGAGCGCTGTAATTCCAACCCTAGTGCATCAAGTAGCCCGAGTTTCAATTGATTTAATGGTTGCTCAGCCAGTGGAATTAAGCCACGCAGCTTACGCGATAACAATAGCTCGCCATCACGAATAATATGAATGCTTGGCTCGTTGCCGAATTGCTGCGAAACCAACATATGCGCAGCGTTATCTTGCGTCACTAAATCGCAAAACATCATTTCTTGGGTAGTAATGGTTTGTAGGTCAATATCGTTGTCGTTAATTAATTTAAGCATTGGCATTAACAAGGTACGGCTTGTTACCACCACATTAATTTTATTTTGCCCACCTTGTTTTAACGATGCGTCATAATAATCCGCAATAATATCAGCAGGTTCTAAGCTTACTAATTCTTTAATCGTCCACGGTAGCGACGTCACAATGTCTTGCTCAGGCAAGTTAGGTTTTTCAATTTGCACCCATTGGTATGCACTTTCGGGCATTACCAAACATACTTGTGCACCAGAGGGGAGCTTCGCTAACACTCTATTAAGTGCTGGTAATTTTTCCGTTTCACTTTGAAACGCTTCAACTACCGTATGCTTAATTTCGAAACTATCTGAAACGCGATGCAGAATAACAGATACAACTTTATCGCTCGCAATATAGATGCCAGCTAACAGTGAGCCATCATTATTCTTGTTAAACCACGGAATTCGAGCCAATAAATTCTTCATATTTGTTATTATTTAATATGTTATCTATCAAACGCGCTATTGCTCTTAGTGTAGCAAGCAAACCAACCTAAGCAAGGAGTTTCGTGCTTTGAGCATTGATTTCCAACTAAATATTGATCAAACACCGGTGCAAAAAATTGCGCATCCCATATTAGCTGAAAATAACATCACCCTATTTGTGAAGCGCGATGACCTGACGCATCCGTTAATAAGCGGTAATAAATGGCGCAAACTTAAATACAACCTTCACTATGCGCATAAAAACAAAATAGACAACTTGCTGAGTTTTTCAGGCGCTTTCTCAAATCATTTATATGCGTTAGCGGGCGCGTCGCGCTTGTTTGGGTTTAACACAGAAGTAATTGTACGTGGGCCAGAACTTGATACTAACAATCCCTGTTTAAAATTCGCCAGCGCTTGCGGCGTAACACTAACGCCAGTTAATCGCATCACTTACCGAAAGCGTTATGAGCAAGATTATTTATCTGAATTACAAACAAAGCGCCCAGACAGCCTAATCATTCCAGAAGGTGGTAGCAACCAACTCGCAATGAAAGGCGTTATAGAACTCGCACAAAGCTTGCCACACACAGATCAAGTTTGGTGTGCTGTGGGTAGTGGCGGCACATTAGCAGGGTTGATTGAAGGACTTCCCTACAGCACTCAAATTTATGGTGTTGCGGTATTAAAACAAGCAAATTATTTAAACGATGAAATCCAAAAGCTTAGTCTTAAAGCTAAACAACAAGATAATTGGCATTTATTCACCGAATATCACTATGGCGGCTACGGTAGTTTTACAGATGAATTGTGGCAGTTTTGCCAAAGCATGCGTGCGCAGTTACCACTTGAGCCCATTTACACTGGAAAATTACTATTCACAATTTTCAGCCAAATAAAGCAAGGTATTATTAAACCAAACACCCGTATCATGGCGATTCACACCGGTGGCTTACAAGGACTAACAGGACTCAAATTCCGAAAGCTAATTTAACAGCCTCAATTGGGGGGTTAGTTTAATCCCAGTGCAATATTGCTTTCGCCTTGCTGAAAGTAGCGCCCACTAGCACCAGAAAAATGATGTTCTGCAAGCAAGTTAAGTTGATATTTATTTGCTACGCCATTTGCGTATAACTGCAACTGGTATTGATTGGCAAAATGAGCAACGGCTGTCAGTAAGCTCTCTTGTTGTTCATGCAGCAGCTGAAAGCAATCGCTGTCTAAACTTATCCCTGTTAAATAATTCACGCCTTTTTGCACCGCTAATAATGCACCATGGCAATGCTCAAGCAAAATAGCAATATTATGCTTTTTAACAAATTTAAGTTGTGCTGAGATTTTATCAAATTCGTTAACGAATGCGCTTTCAGGCAATGAAAAACGGATCACTTGGGTATGCCCCGCTTGCTCTACCAATTTCACTAGCTCATTTATTGCATTAGCACTTTGCCAAGTAGAAAGATCTAAACACAAAGAGACAGGTTCGCTACCTGGGTCTTGTGCAAGTGTTTTAATTAGCTGGTGCATTAAATGTGAATCGAGCGAAATTAACTTATCTGGCTCAATACAGCCCAACAAACACTGTTTGGCATCACACAATCCAATTTTTTGATGGCGAATCGTGATACCAACTTGATGAAATAACAAAGCCTCACCATGCACGCTAAACACCGGCTCAAAAACCAGTAAAAACTGCTTATTTAACAAGTCACTCAGCATATCTGGCAGCGAATATTGCAATAGCGCAAGATTAGTTTGATTTAGCTTTAGGGTGTGGCAAGGGTCATGCTGTTTTGTTTTCGCAATAGCTAATGCAAGCTCTGCAAGTTGATATACATTCAACTGCTGACACGGCTCGCGATACAAACAAGCACCAAATGCAATGTCGCTATGCTGCGCCATAACTTCGATAAAAAGTGTATTAAATCGCCTTTCATCGCACACATTTGGGCATTTAATAGTAATGCTGATACGCTCGCCTTTAAGTTGCTTGCAAGATACAAAGTCACTGGCGAATGCGTTTTTTAAGCGCTCACCCAACTCCTGCAAATTATTAATAGATGCACCACTAACCAATACAAACACATCAAACGCATTGCTGTTTAATGCATAAACAGGGGAAGCTTGGCGTTTAAATGAAATTTGCGGGGGCAGTTTTAATAGCACACCAGGTGACGCGCGGTGGATAAATAACAGAAGTAATATGGCGGCAATTGCACCGCACACAATAACAGCGGTAAGACTTTCTAAGAACCAATAAGCAACAAAACACGCCCAAAGCGCACAAACAACGTAGAGTATATTAAGAATACGACTAAAGTTGTTCCACATTGCACATCCGCCACACCTGCTCACTATACATAAGTGTTGACGAGGTTAGCCAGATGCGCAAGTGAGCAGTGGCGGTTACTTCAGCCGTTCGCTGAGTAATTTATTAAGCTCTAGAATTTGCGCTTTTAACTCAAGCACTTCACCTTTGGTTGCAGGCTCATCTAATTCGTCAGTATTTTCTTTAACAAAGTTATCGTGCTCTTGGGTCATCACTTCAAGCACCACGCCCACCATCATATTTAAGAAAATAAACGCCGTTAAAAAGATAAACGACAAATAGTAAATCCAACTTAGCGGGTGCACCGCCATGGTTTCGTACATTACATCTGTCCAATCTTCAAAGGTTGCCACACGGAACAGCGTCAGCATTGAAATCGATACATCGCGCCAAAGGGTTGGGTTAATTTCACTGAACATCATGCTACCAACAGCGGCATAAATGTAGAAAATTACAAACATTAGTAGTGCGATGTAACCCATGCGCGGAATCGCTTTAATCAGCGCATTCACCAGCATTCGTAGCTCTGGCACCATAGAAACCAAACGCAGCACACGGAAAATACGCAACAAACGCGCAATAAACACCGTTGAACCCGCAACAGGTAACAAGCTACCAATTACAATAATGGTGTCGAAAATATTCCAACCCTTAGAGAAAAACGCTTTAGGCCCTTTTGAAGCAATAAAACGAATTGTAATTTCTACCGCAAAAAATACTGTGATGCCTTTATCTAACAGCAGTAAGAGATTCTCCATCCACACAGGCAAGGCATAAGTATGCGCACCAACACTCAGTGCTGATACCACAATGACAAAAATTACAAAGGCTTGAAACGCTTTACTGTCGTCGATTCGTTGAAATTGGCTTTGCATGGCCGTGAACATACTGAATTTCTCTTACTGGTTAGCAAAATAAAAAACGCATTATAACCATCCATTAAGCGAAGATCTAACGGATAAATTAGCGCACTGTAACAACATGTTATGCGTTAAAAGCAGCAGTTAAAAAATTATGCTTTATGCAGCTTGTTGCCCTTTATGGGTTTTATTAAAAAGTGATAAAGTGAGTTTTTTTGCTATCAAGAACTCTTATGCGCATTATTCACACATCTGACTGGCATCTTGGCCAGAGCTTTTTTAATCAGTCTCGGCAAAAAGAGCACCATTTATTAATCAAATGGCTAGCTGAGCAAGTTAAAACGCAGCAAGTAGATGCGGTGATTATCGCAGGAGATATTTTTGACACTGGCACACCACCAAGTTATGCGCGCAGCCTCTACAGCGAACTTATTTTGGGAATGCAAGCGGCAAATTGTCAGTTGATTGTTACCGCAGGCAATCACGATTCGGTAGCAACTCTTAACGAGATTAAAAGCTTAGTAAAAGCCCTTAACTGCCATGTGGTATCACAAGCAAGTGAAAATGTAACAGAGCAAATCGTCGCTATCACTAAAGCTGAAAAAACATTAGGTTATGTCTGTGCTATTCCGTTTTTACGCAGTAAAGACATTATCACCAGCCGCGCCGACGAAAGCATAAAAGAAAAACAAGACAACCTTGCCAAAGGCATTTACGAGCACTTTGAAAACACCTTTCAAGCCGCGCAAACATTAAAAGCAGATCAAGATATACCGATTATTATGACGGGCCATTTAACTGCTGTAGGCGCATCTAGTTCAGAGTCAGTGCGCGATATTTACATCGGCCATCTGTCAGGTATAAACGCACTTCAACTGCCAAACGCCGATTACATCGCTCTTGGTCATATTCATGGCGCTCAAAAGGTTGGTAAAGAAGGTAATGTGTTTTATAGCGGCTCGCCAATCGCCCTTAGTTTTGATGAATTAAAACACGCGAAATCGGTCAACTTGGTTGAATTTGAAGGGCAAAATGTGTCGCAAATAAGCCAACTTGAAATCCCACGCTTTCAAGCAATGCAAACCATAAAAGGCAACCTCGCCGAAATTAAAAACGCATTAACCGTATTTTCAGAGCAAACTGACATAACCTGGCTGAGCATTGAAGTTAGCACCGACGACTATATTAGTGACCTGCAAAATACAGTGTTGAATCTCACCAAAGACCTGCCTGTTGAAGTACTACAACTAAAACGTGCGCGCAAACATGTGGCCAAACTTAGCCAACAAAAGCAAGAAAACCTGTCTGAAATAACCCCTTTAGAGGTTTTTGAGAAACGTATCGCACTTGAAGAGTTTACAACAGAGGACGATCTTGCCCGCAAAGAGCGCCTAACTCAGCATTTTATTTCACTGCTGAATACGGCAAAAGGAGCACAGTCATGAAAATACTATCACTGCGTTTTGCCAATTTAAACTCGTTAAAAGGCGAATGGAAAATCGACTTTAATAAAGCGCCATTTGCCGAAAGCGGCATTTTTGCTATCACTGGGCCAACTGGCGCTGGTAAAACCACCATTTTAGATGCCATTTGCTTAGCACTTTACAACAGCACGCCAAGGCTTGGTGCAATAAGCGCAAGTAATAATGAAATAATGACCCGTGGCACCAGTTACTGTTTAGCTGAAGTTGAATTTGCCGTAAATAAAGGTATGTATCGTGCTTTTTGGTCAATGCGCCGTGCCCGCAATAAGCCAGACGGTAACTTACAACCAGCAGAAGTAGAGCTAGTTGAAGTGACGAGCAATAAACCTATTTCCGCGCAAGTCAAAAAGAAAGATCAGCTCATCGAGTCGCTCACTGGCCTAAACTTTGCCCGCTTCACAAAATCCATGATGCTGTCACAGGGGCAATTCGCCGCATTTTTACAAGCCAAAGAAGCCGACCGCGCCGAGTTATTAGAAGAACTCACCGGCACCGAAATTTACGGCCAAATTTCACAATTAGTACACCAACGCTTTGGTGAAGCGCGCGATGCTCTGAATGTGATAAGTGCTAAAACAGAATCACTCGAACTGTTACCTGAAGAGCGCATAAATGAAATAAACCAGCAAATTAGTGAGCTACAAACACAGCAAACTAATTTAAAAAGCGAGCTTACCAGCCTGCAAGCAAAACGCGATTGGCATAACCAACTTACACAAAACCAACAGCGCTTAGAAAAACTGCAACAGCAAAAAGCGCAGCTTGAAAATGAACTTGCTGAAAAACAGCCAGAGCTAACGCGCCTTGAAGCTGCCCTGCCCGCACAAAAACTCGCGGTTGATTTAGATAAACTAGCATCGTTAAACACTGCCAAACAAAACCAAATTGCCAGTATTGAAAGTTATCAACAACAAGCAAACACGCACGCAAATGAGCAAGCAAAGATTGTTGAGTTAACTCACTCATTAGCCAATAAACTCGATACTGCCAAGCAAGTGCAAAAAGAGTTATTTGAGCTTATTGATAACCAAGTAACGCCACTTGATAACCAACTTGCGCATAGCAAAAGCAAATTAAGCGAGTTAAATCAGCGGCTGGAAAACTTATATATACAAGAGAAAGAATTGACTCAAGCGCTGCAACAAAGTGAAAGTAACATTCATAACCTTGAAGCTGAAAAGCAGCAACTTGCTGCTAGTTTTGATAAAACCATCAATATAGAGCAATTTGAACACAAGCTTGCAGAGTGGCTTGATGAGCATGCCAAACTGCAACTAAACGCACAGTCTTTGCAGCAGCAACAAAACCAGCTAACCGAGTTAGCCGAAAGCAAAACCACCTTAAACCAAGCAATTGGCGAGCAACAAACAGGTATCGCAAAAGAGCAAACTAAGCGTGAACAGCATCAGCTACAAGTTACGCAGTTACAAACACAGTTAAGTGAATTTTGTGATAACAGTGATATTAATGTTTCTGAAGACACAATTGAATCGCTAAAACAGGCGCTAGATAAAGCCAAAACTGCAAAACAACAGCAAACTCAATGGCAACAAATAACAAACGAAATCTTTGCGGATAAAACGCAAATTAAAACATTACAGAGTACCCAACCTGAACTGGAAACGCAGCTTGCTTCACAAAATACACTACTGAAAGCTCAGCAACAAAGTTTAGATACCTCACTTCGCTTACAAGATGCAGAGGCCCAATTAGCACTGCTACGACAAGATTTAGAAGAAGGTACCCCCTGCCCGCTTTGCGGTAGTGCTCAGCACGACTTAAGTCATTTTGAGGTTGGTAACACGGCAGGTAATGAAAACACACACATTGCAACGCTTAAACAAGAGACAAGTGACTTACAACAAAACATCATTGAGCTTTCAGCAACGCTTAGCAGCAATGCCCAACAAATTGATGCATTAAATACCGCAATCACGAACAAAACCCAGCGACTAGATTCAATCGCCACAACTTGGGCGATTGAACAGATTGCGATTAGCGATGAAACCGCTTTGCTGACGTTTATTGCAAAAACTGAGCAACACCTTGCAACCGCGTTACAAAACCATGAACAAGTTAAAGCAATAAATACTCAGTTAACTGAGGCGCAACAAGCAGAACGCGAGTTAAGCCATCAAATACAACTACTAACTGAAAAACTAAATAGCGCGACTGAGCAATTACAAAACGTATCGGCCAAAGAGCAAAAGCTACTAACAACCTTTAATGAGCAGCAAAAGGCTTACGGCTCAGCACTTGCAGAGCTTGTATATATAATTAATAAGTGTGGCTATTCCTGCCAAGAAAGCAATTTAGCCAACTGGTTTAACGAACAGAAACAACAATTAAATACGCTTAAAACACAGCATAAAAAATACCAACAGGTGCAACAACAACTCGCTCTAGCACAGCAGGCACGCAACCATTTAACACAGCAACAAATGGATATTGCCAAGCAACAAAGTGAATTAAAAAATCAACAGGAAACCATACAGCAAAAAATTGCAGAGCAAGCACACACACGCCACGAACTGTTTGGCGATAAATCGACCATAACTGAAAAGCAACAATCACAAGCACACTTAGAGGCGCTTCATACTGAAGTAAAAACCGCCGAAGCAAATGCTCAGCAGTTACACGCTGCACTGACAAAGCTAAATGGTCAACTGAGTGAAAAGCAAGATCAACTTAATGATACCAATGTGCAATTAAGTGAGGTGCAAACCAAACTGACAAAACTACTGGAGCAAACCCCTTATGCGACCATTAAAGCGGCGCAGCAAGCACGTTTACCAGCAGATGAGTTTGATAGATTAGCCGAGCTTAAACACCAATTAGATGCTGCGCTTACACTTAATAGCGAGCAAATAAATACCGTTGAAAGTGAGTTAAAAACCCAACAAGCACATGAATTTAATACGCTAAACCTAAATAACCAGCAACTACGAAGCGCCTTTGACGAACTAAATGAAACACTTGGTCAAACCAACCAACAACTGGGGTTACTGAGCAACCAAATTAATGAAAATACAGCGCGACAAGACAAACTTAAAGATTTAAAACACGAGCTCGATTTACTTAACCGTGAATATCAAGATTGGCATTATTTGCACGGTTTAATTGGCTCGCAAAAAGGTGATAAATTTAGAAAATTTGCCCAAGGGCTAACACTTGATAATTTGATTTATCTTGCCAATCGACAACTTGAAAAGCTCACTGGCCGCTACCTATTAAAACGCAAGGAAGATCAGTCGTTAGAAATGCAAATTATCGACCTTTGGCAAGGAGAGCAAGTGCGCGATACCAACACCCTATCTGGCGGTGAAAGCTTTTTAGTCAGCCTTGCTTTGGCGCTCGCGCTTTCAGATTTGGTAAGTCACAAAGTGAGTATTGATTCACTGTTTCTAGATGAAGGTTTTGGCACACTTGATAAAGAAACCCTCGATATCGCCCTTGATGCGCTCGATAACCTACATGCCAGCGGCAAAACGATTGGCGTAATAAGTCATATCGATGCGATGAAAGAACGCATTCCTGTGCAAATTAAAGTGCGTAAAAAGTCAGGTTTAGGCATCAGCGAACTCGACCGCATCTATAAGTTTGATACAATAGCCAGCGAAACCAGTTAAGAGATTTATCCATGTCACAAGCTTTTGTTGTAGAACTTGAAGAGCAACCGATTGAATTATGTAACTTATTAAAGCTACTCGACCTTGTTGAGTCTGGCGGCCAAGCAAAAATGCTAATTGCCGACGGCTATGTTGCTCTTAATGGTGAAATTTGTCTACAAAAACGCAAAAAAGTATACGCAGGTGACACGGTAGAATTCGACGGCCAACTGTTCCAAATTGCCGAATTTTCAGGTGAAAGCCCTGAAAGTCACTACCAAGAAAACGAGTCATTTGAAGACGACGTTCAAGATGATGACGCAGCTGAATATCAGCCAGTAACTGAAGCGCCAAAAGCAACAACTCCTGCGAATAATCAGCCACCATCAAAAGCGAAAAAAGCAGATAAAAAACCAGCCGCTAAAAGCGCAAAAGCTAAAGATAAAGATAAAAAAACAGGTAGAAAACCGATATCGTTTGGGTAAAGGGCTGGGATTCGCTAATTTTAATTCTAGCCTCAACCGCAGCATTCAAAGCAACTTCAACATTTCCATTTGAATAACTGACGCCATCCATGGCTTGCTCGACCGCTTCGCTCCCTGTCTCGCATTATTCATTTCAATTCCTTTTTCAGGTCTGATTAAAAGGGGGGATAACACAAATCAAACTCTGAGAATATTGTAACATTCTTTTTATACATTTCCCTTTTCAGGAAAAACAACCAGGTAACCCTTTCGTTTATAAAAATATTTACAACCACTAAAAAGACCATAATTGACAATGAGTTACAGTTTTTGCTAAAAGTATAAAATGGGACTAGCGAGAACGTTTTAATTCACACAAAATAACTTGCGATATTT
>NZ_JAKFZO010000018.1:0-89408 GCF_021654175.1 Pseudoalteromonas sp. MMG024 | reverse complement strand
ATTTTTGAAAAAGAGCGAGTGAGTCAGGGGAAGCGAAATCATCCACATCGATAAGTCAGTGTTCCAACATAAAAAATACCCTCAAACAAATTGCTTGAGGGTATTTTCACTTGAGCTCAGGATCAGTCAACCGATCAAATGCTTAACTGATCAGTGTTAGCGTTTATCGCGGCTTTTTTATTTGTACGTAATCATTTACTTACCGTTACAAAATTCGTGACGATTGTATCGCAAAATATTGACTCGCGAAGTGACTTTAAGACATAGTGATAATGTAACATTATTACAAAAAATACTGATAAAAAAGGAAACGCACAATGCGCATTAAAGCGATCGCAGCTGCACTTGCATTTAGTTTTGCAGGCACAGCATTTGCCGACGAAGGTATGTGGCAACCACATCAATTACCTGAATTAGAAGATATTCTTAAATCAAAAGGTTTAGCAATCGAGGCTAAGTCAATCTCAAAGCTTACCGAATTCCCAATGAATGCCGTAATCAGCTTAGGCGGTTGTACAGCATCATTTGTATCGCCAAAAGGTTTGGTAGTTACTAACCACCACTGTGCTTATGGTTCTATTCAGTACAATTCAACTACTGATAATAACATTTTAGAAAATGGCTTTTTAGCAAAAAAACCATCTGAAGATTTACCAGCAGCGCCAGGTTCACGTGTGTATGTTACTGAAGAAGTGACGGATGTAACGGTTAACGTGAAAAAAGGCACTGAAACACTTACTGGTAAAGCGCGCTACGAAGCCATTGATGCAAACCGTAAAGCACTTGTTGCTGAATGTGAAGAAGACAAAGGCTACCGCTGTAATGTTTATACGTTCCACGGTGGATTAGAGTATTACCTAATTAAATCGCTTGAAATTAAAGACGTGCGTTTAGCTTACACACCAGCAATGGGCGTGGGTAAATACGGCGGTGATATCGATAACTGGATGTGGCCGCGTCACACAGGTGATTTTGCATTTTATCGTGCGTATGTTGGTAAAGATGGCAAACCTGCCGAGTTTTCAAAAGACAACGTACCGTTTGAATCTAACTCATTTTTAAGCGTTAGCGCTAAAGGCGTGCAAGAAGGTGACTTTGTTATGGTAACTGGCTACCCAGGCCGTACTAATCGTTACCGCGTATCACCTGAAGTGGATTATGTTTTTAACACTGCATATCCACTTGCGCGCAAGCACAACTCTAAATACGTTGAGCTAATCGAAGAAAATGCACCTGAAGGTTCGCAAGAGCGTATCGCATACGAAAGCACGATTGCTGGCTACAACAACTACATCAAGAACTATGGTTCAATGATAGAGAGCTTTAAAAAAGGTTCTATGTATACGCGTAAGCAACAATTTGAACAAGATTTACAAGCATGGATCAACAGCGATAACGAACGCAAAGCAAAATACGGTAACGTATTAGCTGATTTAGAAGCGCTTGTTGCAGAGTCTCAAAAGCATAACCAACGCGACCGTATGCTTGGTTACGTTCACCGCTCACAAATGATTTCAACAGCGCGTATGTTGTATCGTTTAGCTGTTGAAAAGCAAAAGCCAGACGCAGAGCGCGAAAGCGGTTATCAAGAGCGTGACTTACCGCGTATCGAAGCGCGTCTTAAGAGCATGAGCCGTCGTTACGCCGAGCCAGTTGATAAAGCAATTCTACTTCACTTCTTAGAGCTATATGCTGCACTACCAGCAAATGAGCGTATTACTGAGGTAGATAGTGCTTTGGAACTAGAAAGTGGCTTTAATAAAGCTAAGCATTCAGCAATGCTAGATGACATGTATGCAAACTCTAAATTAGCTGATGAAAAAGCGCGTTTATGGATGCTGGATTTAGATCTTGCGCAGCTTGATCAAAGTAACGACCCATTTGTGAAATACGCAAAAGCGATTTTCAGTGTAATGAAGTCAATTGAAGATCAAGATAAAGAGCTTGTAGGTAAAATGCAGGCGGCGCGTCCAGCATTAATGGAAGCGATTATTGCGTACAACAAATCACTTGATAAGCCAGTATACGCAGATGCAAACAGCACATTACGTGTAACTTACGGTACAGTAGGTGGTTACTCACCGCAAGACGGACTAGTTGCAACGCCGTTTACTTCACTTGAAGGTCTGCTTGCGAAAAATACCGACGTTGAACCATTTAACTCACCGAAAAAGCAAAATGACTTAATCAAGCAAAAGCAATACAGTGATTACACAGGTGGTATGAACACAGTACCAGTAAACTTCTTATCTAACGTTGATACAACAGGTGGTAACTCAGGCTCACCAACGCTTAATGGTAACGCAGAACTTGTTGGTTTACTGTTTGACGGTGTGTATGAAAGTATCATTGGTGACTGGGATTACGATGCAAACTTAAATCGTTCAATCCACGTAGATTCACGTTATATGCTTTGGGTTATGGATAAGGTTGATAACGCGCAGAATTTACTAGATGAAATGAAGATTGTGCGTTAAACAATCTTTCTACTAAATTTAAAAGGAGGTGTATGCCTCCTTTTTTATGAGGTAAACACAATGCAATTAAAATGGATTGACTCACAGCACATTGCGCTGGCGTTACTTGATGAACACCCCAAGGTTGACCCACGTGAAATTAGGTTTACCGACTTACGTGATTGGGTGCTTGCGTTAGAAGATTTCGATGACGATCCAAGCCATTGTGGAGAACGAATATTAGAAGCAATTCAAATGGCTTGGATTGAGGAATATGACTAAATAACTTAGGCTAAGCTATGAAAAAGCTCTTCCGCATCTTCTTTTATATCTTGGTAATCTTCTTCATCAAGGTCGAGCACGGTTAACACTTTCTCTTGCATATCAGGCCAATCAGGTGAATGCACAAAGCGACGATTTACGTGCACTATGTCTTCAGCCATTTTCAGCGTTGCATAGGTGAGTTGGTCTTGGCTAAAAGTAGGTGTGTCTAAATACGCATCGTCATGGTGACGTAATATAAGTTGGCAAATATTCTTTGGAAGGTTCCAACTGGTAGCCAAAAAGTAACCGATTACAGCATGATTTGTGCGGTACGCCGTTTCTTCACGCGCAACAAGAGATAGATGGTAATTGCGGTTAGACTCCTCCAGTACCTCAACATAATTTGCGTAGTTCATCGCCATCGCAGGAATGCCTGCATCGTGAAATAACCCCACCATATGTAAATTTTCGGTTGGCACTTTTGCTTTAAGTTTTTTACCAATCAAGGTGGAGACAGCTGCGATTTCACTTGCGGTATCCCAAAAGCGCTCTAGTCGAATGCAGCATTTGTCTTGATCAAATGCTTTTTCAAGTAAAAAGCCTGTCACTAAATTAGTTATGCCTTCCAAACCTAAAAACATAACCGCTTGTTTAATGTCGGTTATTGTTCTGGCAAGGCCGTAATAAGGGGAGTTAATAACCTTTAATACCATAGCGGCGATGGCTACATCACCAGCCACAATGTTGGCAATATTGTTAATTTCTGGCGAATCACTATTTAATTCAGTTTGCAGTGATTGCAGTAATTCAGGTTTTGGGGGAATCGTAAAGCCAGATTCTAGATCAGTAAGAACCTTACTATCAATTTCGATCATTATAAGCACCTTAATCAACGAGTGGCGCCATTATACTTGGTCTTTATTTCTCATGTTAGAGCTAAATCAAAGGAATTACGTTTATCATTATCAAATATTTGCGCATAATAGAACGCAAATTTGTTCAATTTTAAATGTTAGGCTTGGTTTTGCGAAAGTTACTGCTCATATTACTGATTTTCCCGCTTTTTTGTTACGGTGAATGGCTATCCGATGAAAAAGCTATTATGGGCACATCCGTCAAAATAACACTTTGGCATCATGATAAAAGCCATGGTGAGGCCGCCATTGAGGCCGTTTTTGACGAAATGGAACGAATTAATCAGTTAATGAGCCCCTACATAAATAGCAGTGAGCTTTACCGTGTGAATAAAAATGCGGCAATCCAACCAGTTAAAATCAGTAATGAGTTGTATCTATTAATCAAACAAGCCCAACTAATTTCAGCACAAACCAAAGGGGCATTCGATATTACCTTTGCCAGTGTCGGTTTTTTATATAATTATCGCGAGCGTATTTCACCTAGTAATCAGGTGCGAGACACCAACCAAGCCTTAATCGATTATCGCCAAGTCGAGCTAAACGACAAAAATCAAACAGTGCATTTAAGGCAGCAGGGCATGAAAATTGATTTAGGCGGCATTGCAAAAGGCTACGCTGTTGATAATGCCATTACAATTTTAAAGAGTTTGGGTATAGATTCGGCGTTGGTAAGTGCGGGTGGAGATACCAAAGCACTTGGCAAACACGGAGACAGGCCGTGGTTACTCGCCATTCAAGATCCGCGTAAAAAAGGCAAACACGCCATTCAATTACCGATGGAGAATGAAGCAATTTCTACCTCGGGCGATTACGAACGTTACTTTATTCAAGATGGCGTACGTCATCATCATATTATTGACCCCAAAACCGGCCATTCAGCTGCTAAAGTGCAAAGTGTATCGATTATCGGTCAACAAGGTGTGATAACAGACGCACTGTCGACCAGCATTTTTGTGCTAGGTGTGAAGGATGGATTGGCATTGATAAATTCAATGCCACACTTTGAAGCGTTAATTATTGATAAAGACCGTAAACTGCACTTTTCAAATGGTTTGTTAGCCCATTAGACAGGCGTCGCCGAGTGCGTTGGTAATTACGCGATTGGTTCAAACGCAATTAAGCTATCCATTAACCGGGCGTTACCTAAGCCATGCATTGGGAATAAATTAGCAAAATTGCCTTGCTCACCATGCAGTGCCATGTAATTGAGAATAACGGTTTCAACCAGTAAGTTAACATTGTTGGCAGCAGGTCCCGATGCGGTTTCTACTGACGCATCGCGGCGCATATAACCAATTTGCTGGCGCTTAGCTTGTTGCTCGGGTGTTGCACCTAACAACTGTGGCGTGCCTTGCGGGTTATAGACCAAGAAGAACGACGCTGAAGTTGATGAGTTGTCGCCTGTCCAAACACCTTTACCGCGGCCAAATTCCGAATCGTCTATCATACCGTTACTGGCAACAGAGCCATCACTGTACACATACATCATTAGTGGCACACCAAGTCTTGCGGCATATTCTAAGCATGCGCCCATACAGCGCCCTGCGCGTAAATCGCGAATTTCACCAGTCGCTCTATCGCCAGTGTGGTAATCAAAACCACCCATAGTAATGGTTCCTGCACCGGCGTAACCGTTAAGCACTAACTTCATAATCGAGGCTGTTTTTCTAAACTCGCCATCTTGGTTAAGTTCTTCGGCAGTAAAAATGGCATTGTCACCGGTGATCAATGGATCTGTCATCGGATTCAAGTTGTCAGGGTTACCAAAACGGTCGGTAATATCTGCGGTTTTAACGTAACCGCAGCGTACCAAGTCCTTCAGTACATCATCGCGACTTATTTGCGTACTTACGCTGTTTAGCTTCATATCACTAATGCGTTGAATGGACTCCATCACCGCAACGGCATCACTTTGGTCAAGTAGACCAACTAAATCACCGGTGTCAACTAAGCCTGTAACATCGCTGGGCCTGTCTATTTTGGTAGGGCGTTTGGCCGCATCAAATAAACTATCGGGTGACATAGAGTTTGCACCGGAATCGGAGTTACGAGAACCGACTAAACTAAGTAGTGAGCCATCGGCGCCAACACGGTTTATGCCAAACATTGGGTTATGTGGGTTAGTGCCAGTATCATTTTCAGAGCGTGCTGGGATCACCGCACCATTAATATTGGCGCGATTAGTCACGGATACTTTTTCAAGTATGCCTTGTAAAAATTGACTGTCTGAGTGAAATGCCAGTCCCAGTTCACTGTTAACAAAATCGCTTAACCCAGTTTGTGCATTGGCGATTGGTGGGATCATATCGCCTGGTAAACCGAGTTTGCTGTAGCCTTCGGTCGATAAAAAATCCATTTGACCGTTGGGTCCGCCAACCAGCACATTTGAGCCAGCGATGTTTGCGCCCCCGGCCAAATCAAAGCAAATAAAAGGGATTTTTCCAGCACCAGAGGTGGCAATACCACAACTTTGTTTAAGCGCTTCTAAATCACTGGAAAGTGTACTTTGTGCTTGTAGTGGGCTTGAGAATAAACTAAACAATGAGCCACTAAAAAACGTGCCTAATCCTGCGGCAAACCCCTGTGCGATAAAATCGCGACGGCTGATTGGTTTACTGTGATCTTGGTGCAGTAATGGTGTATCTGGGTTGAGAATATGATTTTGTTTTTTCATAACATTTCCATTACTTAATTATTGTTGCTGCGCTGCCAACGATTGCTGAGCAGCTGGCTTTAGCGATAATTAAAGTACGCGCAGCATCACAGTCTTGAGGGCAGCGATTTAAGCGCTGAATAAGTGCGTTTAATTCTTGTTGCATGCTGTCGTATTGCGGCGCTGATGCGAGTTCTTGGCCAAGCAAATAATGCGATAATCCAGAGCTAAATTGCAAAGTGCGCTCAGGCGTAAATGCCATATCGGGTGTTGTATTAAAGTCGAAATCTGCAAATGCGTTTGAACGCAGAGCCTGATCGTCGATAAACGCACTACAGTACTTAATTGCTAATTGTGAAATCGCCATTTGGTTAGCTGCAACAAAACCATCAAGTGTATTTACGGTAGGCAACTGTTGTTTTAACTGTTCATAGGTTTGGGCTATTTCAGGAAGTTTTGTACTTATCCCCGTCATTTGGGCCATTGAAAAGTTAATTTCAGAAAATGCTTTTATGCCGATATCGCTGCTGAGCTCAGCTGGAAATTCAATAGGGAAAGGCGGTAATTCACCTGGCACTCTGACAAATTGGTGCTCACCTAGGACATCAAACGACAAAAAGAACTCATCGTTATTGGGCCCTTGTTCTAAGGGAATTAAACTGCCCAAGCGTGAAAGCGGCTGCCCAGTTTGGCTTGAATAATTACTGCCTAGGGTTGTTTTAAGGTTTGCAAAGCTTTGCCCTAATGGGCTTTCTTTGCCGTTAATGCCAATGCGTATGCCTTCAAGTGCAATGGCTTGCGGTGATACATTGCTATCAAGTGACAGGAAAAATGGTTCTTTAAACAAGTAGCTATAACTATCGAATTGACTTACTTCTGCAATGATGTAGCTGCGCGGCAAGTCGATTAAATCGCTTACAGAGAATAATAAAAAGAATTTTTCACCGACACCCACATCGTAGTTTTGAGCAATTTGTTCAGGTGTAATCGCGCGATTGTGAAGGGCCATCATGCGCACTTGGCCACGCCATTTAAAATTACTGCTGGTCTCACTGCCAACGACAAGGGCAAAGCTTGCATCCCAATTAGACAGTACGCCTTGATTATCTTCTTGTTGCGATATCAAGTTGCCATTAACGTAAATGCGTTTGCCATTGACCGGATCAAAGGTCAGTATCACATGCTGTAAGGTAGCTTGCAGTACTTCATCATTATTAGGCGTTGATAACATCGGCTCGCCATTACTGCTGGTGGTGTTATCACGTAATAAAAAGTCGTAGTTATAAAGTGTTTGGCCGAGCGTAAAGTTACGACGATCGTCACCCCCTGAATAACTAATAATCCGTGCAGGGCCTTCTTGTGTCACGTTGTCAGGCACAAGCCATGCTTCAAGGCTAAATTCACCTGTGGCTGTAAGCATTTTGTGTAGTTTCGCGCTCGCGCTAGTTGATGCTTGTGCGCGGCCTCCATTGAGCTTAATGCCCCAACCACCAACCCAAGATACATCGCCATTAAAGGTTAAGTTAGCAGCAGGCTCAACGCCACTGGTGTCGTAGGCAGTAAATCCTTGGCCTGATTTAAATTCCCACTTTGCAATAATGTGTTGTTCAAAACGGTTACCATTGTTAGCAACAATGCCTTCGGTGAGTTTTAATGCTTTGCTGAGTACTAATGCATCATCAACTTGGTTCGTTGGAATTGCATCGGCCATTTGCGTAATAGCGTTTTGCATAAGGGCTGCATCGCTTTCGCAATCGGACCAGCAGTTATGAAATTCGCTGCCTAAACGTAGTACAAAACGTGATAATTCTGGTTGGTTTAAATCTATTTTTGCTTGTGCAACTTGATAAGCAGCGTCTGCATTTGGTTCAGCAAAGTAGGGCGCTACAGGAAATGCCGCACTGCTACTGTGACAGTTTGCACAGTTTTGTTGCAAAATAGGGTGAACATACGTGGTAAATAATGCGCTTGAATCAGGAAAGCTTTTACTGCTGCCGGGGACTTTTAGAATTGGGTCGTCAAAGTCGATGGTGGTCGCAGTGTTATCTGTTTGCGCCCATTCGCTTATCCACGTAGTCAGGATATCGGCGCATACGCTATCGCTTTGTTGCCAACAGTTATGGCCGCCTGCCACTTTTGTTACTAACAATGAGTCTTTTGGTAAGGTTAAATTGATGAACCCATTAATTGCGCCATAGGCAAGGTTTATATCGTCGCGTCTTGCAAATTGCGGGGATTGACCTTGTTCATTATGGCAAGCACCACATTTATCATTACCAACAAGGTTATCCCAAACAGCTATTTTAAACTGTTGTATGTCTGCGGTTTCTGCGGCGGGGCCTGAGTATACAAATTCTCCCGAATCATCAATAGGAGGTTTTGGTTGTTCTTTTACTTCAGAATCTGAGCCACAGCCACTCAGTAATGCCATTAGCAAAAGCGATAAAAAAATGCGCATGTTAATCTCCTTTGCAATAGTTGGCAGTTGCAGCAAACACGGTTTTTAGTTTGTAGCCTGAGTTTTTAAACGTATCGGTAATTGTTGCGAGTGTAGTTGCGTCTTGTTGATTTTGTATTTTGCGTAAACACACTTTTTCAAACACTTTACTTACTTGGCAACTGGCAAATTGTTCACTGTAGGCGATTTCTTTACCTAAGCTTTTTGCGCCATTACCAGTTCCTGAAAGTTGTTCATCCCAACCCAAACGTCGGTTTAACCCTTGTCGCCAATAGTTGTCCCATTTATCGGATTCAGTAATAAAGCCAAACTTAAATGTTTCACTATTGATATGGTATTTGCCTTGCACGGTATTGGCTTGGTAACTCAATTGACCATTCTCGCCAGTAAGATCGTTATCGCGATCGTACTCGAAATTATAATAAGCATAGGCTTGCGCCATTGGGTCCATACCTGAATGGCAACCGCTGCAAGAGTTCATAAAAATGCGGCTATCGCCACCAGGACTGCGGCTGACATCTTGGCGAATACGGTTAGTTGCAATGCTGGTATCTTTAAGTGCATCTAGGTCGGTACACATATGATTGATAAAGGTATAGCGAAACATTGCTCGGTTTGTGCCAGCAATAAAAAATGCTTTGCTGGCAGCACGCGAAGTAATTACTCCGCTCGTCGCTTCAATGGGTAAATTAGTCACGCTTGATTGTGTTTGCCGCGTCAGCGTGTCTTTTAAATTAAATGCGCTTTGCTCAAGTGCAGCGTAATGATCGTTATTACTGATTGAATAATTCGGCACATTAGCACTTGCGGCGGCCGTATAAATAATGTCGTCAAATAAGATAGAGCGAAAGTCTAAGTCATCCCTTACCACGCCCATAATGGTGGCGGTGTAATCGTTGAGCGGTTGGTGTACATCAAAGTCACGATTGGTCCACGGTGTCACCCAATCTTTTAACGTCACGCGGTAAAAAGCGTCATTCTCCATAGCGAGTTTAGCCGCATCATCGCCTTTACCAGCTTCAAGTAAACTGACCATATTTTCAAGCACAGTAGCGCTCGGTGATACGCCTGTTAACCGGGTATGTATACGATTGGCTTGCTCTTCAACACCAGCAAATGCCGAATTTGCGCTCATCGCTAAGATCAGTACTAGCGTTTTACTAAATAAATGGGGAGATGTTGTATTGTGTGGTAGTTGCATATCCATTTTGCTAGTTGACCTTGATAGAGGTACGCATGTTAACATTGTTAATGCATAAACGGTAAAGAAAAGTTATTGTAAAAATATCTTTGCGTGCAATAATATTATATTGCTAAATTTTCATTCTAAAATAATACTAAATAATGATTTGTTTGGTGGCGCTTTAGGGTTTTGTTTTTATAGGGATAGGGAAGTGAGTAAGCTGCTAAAATTATTTGTACTGTTACTGCTAACAGGATGCGGCAGTGACGTTGTTGAGCAGCAACCACAAGTACAAGATCCAATCGCCGAAGAAGTTCCCCTTGCATTTGTTATTCGTGATAGCAGTGAAGCTGTTAGTTTTTCGATAGCTGATCCAACACTTTTTAACCCCGGGGCTGCGCTTTATTTAAAAAAACTCGCGGGTGTTGATGCGCCGTTAGTAAATATTTCTAGCACATTGTTCGAACAGCCTATTGATATTAAACACGTGTCGGCATCAGCCGATGGTAATAAATTAGTGTTTAGTTTACGTGCGCCAGAGCTTGAAGATGCCTCTGATGATATGCAGCCGAAGTGGAATATTTGGCTTTATGACCTAGTAAGCGACAAGACGACGAAACTAATTAGCGATGAATTGATTGCAGAAGAAGGCGATGATTTATTCCCCGTTTTCCTGCCGGATGGTCGCATTTTATTTAGCTCTAACCGACAGCAAGGCAACAAAGCCCGCCTGCTTGATGAAGGCAAACCTCAATATCAGGCACTAAGCGACAACTTTCGTGAAAAAGCACTCACACTGCATGTTATGGAACAAGATGGTAGTGATATTAAGCAAATATCGTATAGCCAAGGTCACGACCTTTATCCTCACGTATTACAAAGTGGTAAAATTGCGTTTGTAAGGTATGAACATCGAGGCCGCAATCGTGGCTTACATATTTATCAGATAGATTCAGATGGTAAGCAGTTAGAGCTCGTATTTGGCGCCCACTCTGATTATCCAAATGAATTGGCGATAGCAAGTTTACAGCAAGCACCTAATGGGCAACTAGTGATTGGTTTGCGAGCTGGTGACAGTGAATTACCAAGCACAGATTTCTACTATCTCGATAGCGAACAATATATGGATAGTGGGCGTTTTCATGATGGTAATGAGACTCAGCAGTCCGCGTTTAGCTCGTCATTATTCGCATTAAGTCCGCCCGAGGGTGAACTGGCACTTACCGGTAAGTATCACTGGTTTACCCCTATTTTTGATGAATCCCAACGCAGTCTTGTGGTGTGGAGTCAGTGTCAGGTTATCGACCCAAATAATAGTGATAATGTAATTCCCTGCACTGAGACCTTGTTAAATGATGAAAACACGCAAGCCGCTCCCGATTTATTTGGCTTGTGGATTTACGATGAAACCACTAAAACACAAAAACCTGTTGTGTTAGCTGAACAAAATAAATTAATCGAGGAGGTAGTGGTACTTGAATCGAAAAATGCTCCACTTGAGACTGAATACCCGTCGGATTTAAGTTTGCAAAACGAACAAATGGGCAGTATTCATATTCGTAGTGTGTACGATTTTTCCGGCGAAGATACTGCAAACCCAAATATTACAACCATTTCAGATCCAAGCGTCAATGCCGAACGCGTTTATGCGATACGAGTAATAAAGCCAGTGTCTATTCCAAATAGAAATGAATATAACTTTTCTACCGCGTTGTTTGGTCGAAGTAGTGGTCAATCAATGCGTGATATTTTGGGTTACGCGCCAGTTGCCCCAGATGGCTCAGTGTATGTCAAAGTGCCAGCCGATGTGCCGTTTTCCCTTGAATTATTAAATCGTGATGGTCAGCGTATTAGTGGTCGTCACGAGAGTTGGCTGCAACTTAAAGCCGGCGAAACGCGCACGTGTAATGGGTGCCACCAAAGTACCAATGAATTGCCACATGGTAAGGTTGCACAGCAAAACAGTGTTAATTTAGGCGCAGCTTCTACCAGCTGGGTAGGGAGTTTTGGTGATATAGACGCACAAATTGGTGAAACTATGTCGCAAAGTTTTGCCCGTGTTGTTGGCTTACCCACGCTGAGCCCCGAGCCAATTTTCCCAGATGTTTGGCGTGAAGGTATTGCCGCAGAGGCTGATTTAACAGGTAGCTTGGTAAGCCTTGAAACGGCATCACCACTTACTGATGCGTGTGCACAAAATTGGACAAACCTGTGCCGCTTATCGATTCATTTTCCCGAGCATATTGCTCCACTGTTTGCATTATCACGACCTCAACTCGATGCAAATGGCGATGAAGTGGCAAATTTCCGCTGTTTAAATTGCCATATTACAAGCGATGAAAATGGCGATACGCAAATACCCGCAGCACAGTTAGATTTAAGCTTGTCACCCTCAAACGAGAATAACCAGCACGCGATAGCCTACCGTGAACTGTTTTTTAGCGACAACGAACAAGAATTGGTTGACGGTATTTTGATTGATAAATTGGTCGATAGACTCGATGAAAACGGCAATCCAGTTTATTTAGTCGATGAAGACGGTAATTTAATTTTAGATGAAGACGGTAACCCGATTATTGAGCAGGTTACAGTCACTATTCGCCCTGCATTGAGTGTGGTCGGCGCCGCTGCAAATACGCGCTTTAATACCTTGTTCGCCGCAGCAGGCAGCCATGCAAACTATTTATCAGAGGCGGAAAAGTCGCTGCTTTGGCAGTGGCTCGACATCGGTGCGCAATACGCCAACAGCCCTTTTTACAGTGAGGAAGAGTAATGACGAAGTGGCTCTTACTATTGGCATTACTGTTTAGTTTTCAAACGGCTGCGCAATCGCTAAAGCTAGCAGTAAAAGAACCATTTTTAAATATTCACAGCGGCGCAGGGCGCGGTTACCCGATCATTTATGTCGCAGAAAAAAACGAAACCATTACGGTTATTAAGCGCCATACATCTTGGTATTTAATTTCCTTAGAAAATGGGCAACAAGGCTGGGCTAAACAACAAGAGCTAGTTGAAACCTTAACATTAGACGGTAAGCCTTTTTTAGTGACAGACGCAACGCTTGATGCATTCGAAAATCAGACATTTAGCTTTGGTATTGCTCTTGGCCAGTTGGAAGGTGTAAACAGTCAGTCAGTTAATGCGAGTTGGCGTTTTACGCGTCATTTATCGAGTCAATTAGAGTACAGTTATGCACTTGGTTCAGTGGCAAAAAATCAACTAGTTGATTTATCGGTTTTCCATCACCCATTTCCCCATTGGCGCTTTTCACCTTATTTAGGTATTGGTGCAGGTCAGGTTTGGACAACGCCAAAAACACCGATTATTGGTGGCGGCGATGAAACCAGACAGTCAGACTTATTAAGCGCCACTGTGGGCTTAAACACATATATTACCAGTCGTTTTGTCTTTAAAGCAGAATACAAACGTTTTAGCGCACTTACCGAGCGTGATGTTACAGAGGATTTAGAGTTGTGGAAATTAGGTATCACGGTATTTTTCTAACTGCGTTAGCAACCTTAGCATTGACTTTTTCAGCGCCAAGTAACGCAAATAATGAGCAACAAGTAAGCCCAGTTGTTGACCCGCAAATAGCACGTACCGATATAGATGAAGCGCAGATAGATAGCGATGATTTTGAATTTGGCGCTTATGGTGGCGTTATCTCAATTGCTGACTTTTCATCGACTTCGCTGGTGGGCGCAAAGTTGGCGTATCACATCAATGAAGACTTCTTTAGCTATTTTAAATACGGCACAGCAACTGCCGGAGAAACAAGCTACGAAAAGCTTAGCGGTGGCGCGAAATTATTGACAGATGAAGAGCGCGATTATCAGTTACTGGATTTAGGTATCGGTTATAACCTTAAGGGCGAAACCTTCGTGTCACAAAACCTCACGCTTAATAGTGCTTACTATTTTACGTTAGGCGTAGGCACCACCGAATTTGGTGGTGACGACCGTTTTACGGTATCTGTTGGTGCGGGTTACCGCATGTTGCTGAACGATTTTGTCACGGTGCAAATCGATATGACCGATTACGTATTTGAAAGCGACATTTTAGGTGATCCTGAAACTGTTCATAACCTCGCATTTACGCTTGGCTTAAGTGTTTATTTCTAAGGTATTTGTTTAATGAAAAAAGTAATAATCATCACATTATTTCTAACCAGCATGTTTGCGGGCAATGCAACATCGGCAGAGCTCAATAAAAGTGCGCCCGACTTTACATTAAAGGCGTTAAGCGGTGATAACGTGCGCTTAAAAGAGCTAAGTGGTCAGGTTGTACTGATTAACTTTTGGGCGAGCTGGTGCGGACCATGCCGTAAAGAAATGCCATTACTTGACGAGTTACACGCTAAATACAGCGATTTAGGCTTTACCGTGCTTGGTGTTAATGTGGAACAGCAAAACCAAAAGGCAAAAGAGTTTATTAATGAACTAAATGTCTCTTTTCCAATTTTGCTTGATGAACAAAATACCGTTAGCAAGCTTTACGATGTAGAAGCCATGCCAACAACGGTTGTGATTGACCGCAATAGCAACTTACGCTACGTCCATTATGGCTATCAGGCTGGCGATGAGAAGCTCTATAAGAAAATGGTTAAGGCATTGATCCGTGAATAAATTAATTGCAATTTTTTTTACTTTATTGCTAACCGGCTGCGCTGCAACAGATGGCTTTGAGCCCTGGGTAAAACCGTATGAGCGTGAAAACCTTGCACAACCGGTTATGCAGTGGCAGCTCGATGCAGTTGAATCGGGTTACATTCACCATGTTTATCAAGCACGGGAAGGCGCAAAGGGTGCAGAAGGTACATCAGGTGGTGGCTGTGGCTGTAACTAATCTATTTAAATACCTTGCTGCGAGCTTTATGTTCGTGAGTTTAAGTATTTGCGCGGCGGTATTACCGGAAGATCGTGTTGATGCGATGTACCATAGTTATGATGGTGGCGGCATGAGCATTGACGGCCCGTCGATTTTAATTCGTAAAAAAGTCTCCAAAGCGGTATCGGTTTCGGCCAATTATTATGTGGACTCGGTAAGTTCAGCATCGATTGATGTATTGGCAACGGCCAGTCCTTATAAAGAAGAACGTGACGAGCAATCTGTTGGCGTTGATTTTCTAAATGAAAAAACGTTGTTTTCACTCGGTTACAGTCAATCGCAAGAAAATGATTACGACGCAAAAAGCTACAAACTGGCTGTTAGTCAGAGCTTTTTTGGTGATTTATCGGTACTTAGTTTGAGCTATGCTCAAGGCGACGATATTGTAATGCAAAACGGCAATGCGTTTTTTAGTGAAGAAGTGAAACGCGCCAATTATGCATTGTCTTGGTCGCAAGTGGCGAGCAAAAACTGGACTTTTGATTTCAATATTGAGGCGATTACCGAACAGGGCTATTTAAATAACCCGTACCGCTCTTACCGCTATCGTGATGACACCGCAGCACTTGGCTACAGCTATGCTACCGAGATTTACCCTGAAACTCGCACCAGCAATGCTGCAGCGCTAAGAACCCGCTATTTTTTGCCAATCAACGCCGCACTATACGGTGAAGTTCGTTATTTTAGTGACACTTGGGGCATAAGTGCCAGTAACTATAAGCTCGGTTACAGTCAGGCGTTATATGATAATTGGTTAATTGATTTTCATGTGCGCCATTACACGCAAAGCAAAGCCGACTTTTATCAAGATATGTTTGATAGAAAAGATCAGTTTAACTTTATGGCACGTGATAAAGAAATGAGCTCTTTCAATGATTTAACCATTGGGCTCAAAGCACATTATTTACATACTTTTGATCGTTCCAGCTTGATAAAAAGTGCCAGCGTAAACTTTGCTTGGGATCATATTCGTTTTGACTATGACGATTTTAGAAACGTGCTACAAACGGATAATCCTGGGCAAGAAGATTTTTATAGTTTCTCAGCAAATGTGCTAAGAGCTTATGTGTCGCTTTGGTACTAGGGAAAAGTAACAATGAAAACCATGCTAAAAAATACCTTAATTATGTTGTGCACTGTGCTTAGCCTTAATGTGTACAGCGTTGATAATAAGCCACTTAGCGAGCAAATTGAAAACTTAAAACAGCAAGCAATTGCGCTCAATCGAGACCTCTTTATTTTAGAAGAAGATTTACTTTATCCACCGGCGACGCAAATTGCATTCTATGTCGCGATGGATGCCAGTGAACTGTTCACCATTGACTCAATTAAACTCATGGTTGATGACGAGCTAGCGACTCATTATCTATATACCGAAAAGCAAGTTAACGCACTTGCTAAAGGTGGAGTACATCGTTTGTACCAAGGTAATGTGAAACAAGGTGAGCACCAACTTACTGCTTATGTTATTGGTAAAGGGCCGCAAGGTCGTGATATTAAACGTGCAGCTACGTTAACCTTTAATAAAGATGATGAGGCAAAAGCAATTGAGCTGGTGATCAGCGCAAACAGCGCGAAAGAGCAAGCTGATTTCACTATTCGAGAAATTGAGTAAGTCATGAGAACCTTGGTTGTTATCACATTGCTCGCGTTAGCCGTCAAAGCTTATGCTGAACCCAATTCCACGCAACAAGCAGCTGTAAGTGACGAGAATTATGGTGTTGCTTTGTATCAGCTATACCAGCAAAATTATCAGCAAGCACTCACCGAATTTGCGATTGCAGATGCGAAAGGAGGCATTGAACATCAAGGTGTTGATGCTCGAGTTGTAAAAGCCGGCGCTGCATTTTCATATGGTTTGCACATGGCGGCAGCACGTGACTTTAACGCATTGCTGAGTGAGCAAGACCAAGACTTACTGAATTACGCTAAGTTGCAGTTAGCGCGGGTTTATTTTGCAAATAACGACGCAAAGCTCGCACAGCAAACGCTATCAGAAATTACGCCTCCAACAAAAGATATCGCGTGGCATAACACCTTTTATTATTTACAAGGGCGACTTAGCTTAGCACTTAGTAACCCTGCGCAGGCAAATGCGGCGTTATCGCGACTGCCCGTTGAAAGCCAGTTACATCACTACCTTGCCCATAACGTACTGGTTGGTGCACCAAGCAATCAAGATGCGGCGCTGGCATTATTAACATCGCCAGAATTAGATCAAGAACAGCATGCATTACTTGATAGAAGCTTTCTCGCTTTAGGTTATGCCGCATTAGAAAATAACCAAGCAACGCATGCTGAACAGGCATTTTCGCAAGTGTCACAGCAGTCGCTTTGGTTTAATGAAGCTTTATACGGATTAGCTGCGAGCCTATTAATGCAGCAGCAATACGCCAAAGCCTTGGCGGCACTGAATGTTATTATTGCATCAACAAGAGGAGATGTGTTTGCTAAGCAGCAGGCATTAACCGCTAAAGCACATGTGTTTGTTAGTACTGAACGTTTTGCTCTCGCTGTTGATGCAATAAATGCCGCAGAGCAGCAATTTGTCGCCTTTAATAAGCGCATAAATACGGTGAATAAACAGGTTAATAATACAGCATGGCTGCGCGATACATTACAAAATGACACTGCGCTTAAAGGTTACATGGATATACTCCATGTTGGATTATTAAGTGATGATTTTGATGCAAAACGCCATGCGCTTTTTGAGTTAACAGAATTAGCTTCGCAATTTAATGTGCAACAGCGTCAGCTCACTAATTATGCTGCGTTATTGCAAGAAAAGGCAGTTCGTCAAAATCGCATTATTCAAGCAACTAATTTACCTAACTACTTATCTGATTTGCGCCAGCAACAGCAGAAGTTGCAAGTGTTACAAGCATCATTAAATAAGGCTAAAAATACTCGCAGTGGCTTATTAAATAAAACAGAACTACAAGCACAAAAGCGTATTTTATCAGCCCAACATAAAATTGACTCACTCAAATCGTCTCGCAATACTGCATCGCAACAAGCGCGTTTAGAACGCTTAAAAGGTATTTTAGTTTGGCAGCAAGATTATCAATTTGACGAGCGCTACCAAGCGCATAAGCAGCAACTTGCACAAGCGCAATCGATGATAGATAAAGCGCAGTCGCAATATAATAACAGCCAAGCATTAATTGAATCGCAACGGGACTTTAATGCCCTTAATGAACGTTTGGCAAAAACGCAGCAACAATTGGCATTAAATCAACAAAGTGTGAATACCCTAATTAATAAGCAAGTCGCTGAAATTCAACAGCTACTGTTGGACGACTTAACGGCATCATCACAGTTTTTAGCCGATGACCAATTTAAGTTAAAAGTGATGCGTAGTATCGCGCTTGAAGCACTGGCAATGCAATCAGATAGTAGCAAAGGTGACGCATTATGAAGCGCTTAACTGTGAGTGTATTGTCATTGAGTTTGACTGCGTGCTTTTTAACGCAGCCAGAACCGCCTAAACGTAACACTTTGGGACAACTCGACTTAGCGAAAGAGTTACCACAAACCACGGTTACAGAAACTGCACCTACACCTGAGCAACTTGCTGCTGCATATCAAGAAATTGTCGCGCTTGCACCTAAAGCAAGTGCACGACAACAAGCGAATAGCCGCTTAGCCCAGTTAAGCTTAGAACAACAGCAACTAGCGCAAGAACAAGGTGTAACGCAAGATTCGGGTTACTTTGATAATACGGTTAATCAGTATTTGGCGTTGTTGGCAAACTCTGAAGCACTAGAGGGGCGAGATGAGGTACTTTATCAATTAGCCAAAGCGTATTTCTTAAAAGGGGATCAGCAAGCGGCATTTGATGTGACGAGCGAACTAATTCGCGACTATCCTGACTTTGCCCATAATGAAGAGCTGATTTTCCGCCAAGGCGAATACATGTTTAACCAAAAGCAGTATGAGCAAGCGAAAAACCGTTATCTAACGCTGGTTGAAAGTTATCCCGACTCGCCACTTGTCAGTACATCGCGCTATATGCTGGCGTGGTCAGATTTCAAATTGTTTAACTATCAAGCATCGCTTAATAGCTTTACGCAAGTACTTAGTCTTGCCCTTGAGCAAGATGGTAAGACGGTGCTAAATATCGAACAGCTTAATAATAGCGACCGTTATTTAGTAGCGGATACATTGCGTATTATGAGTGTGATTTTCTCATATAGTGATTTTGAACAAGATCCGGTTTCTCATTATCAGCAGTATGGTTGGCAAGCGTTTAGCTTTATGAATTTTGACTCGCTGGCAAATTACTATATCGAGCAAAAACGCTATCTTGATGCGGCCAAAACTTATCAGAGCTTTATTACCACATCGCCAGAGCCAAACCACAAAGTAGATTTTGCCTTGGCGCAAATGTCGGTGTTTAAAAAAGCGAACTTTAAATCATTACTAACGGATTATGAGCAGCAATTTATTCGCGAATTTGGTGTTGGCAGCACCTATTTAGCTACTGAGCCAACAGATGCTCATTATCTTGCGTTAAAGACTCTTGAAAAGAAATACGCAGATCGCAGTTATTATCAAGGGCAACAACTTGCTCAGCAAAATGAAAGCGCGATTACTGCGTTTAGCGCAGCCGCTATCGGTTATCAGCGTTATCTCGACACTTTACAACTAAAGCAACGAGGCGATATCGACAGCCATTACTTGTTAGCTGAAAGTTTGTATCAAAGTCAGCAATGGCAAAAAGCCTTATCTGAGTACCAAACAATTGCCTATTCAACCGAGCCGAACAAATACCAAAGTGATGCCGGGTTTGCAGGTGTATCAATTTACAAAACACAGCTTGCTAATAAACAAAGATCGCAACGCGATGACGAAACGCAACACGAATTTGTAGTTGAAGTCGTTGATAATTGGCTTAAGTTTGCAACTACGTTTAGCACGCACAAATCGGCAAGTACTGTTGTATTACAAGCGTTTAATTTATTGTTTGAACGTCAAATGTATGATGTTTTGCTAACCAAGTATGTTAAACAGTTTAGTTTATCTGAATCTGAAATGTATCAAGCGCAGCTGTTAGCTGCACACAGTCATTACAATTTACAAGACTATGCCAGCGCCGAGAGTGCATACAAGCAATTGTTAGCAGAGTCATCAGAGCAAGCGTCTTTGGTGCGCGAAAATCTTGCACAAAGTATGATTAAGCAGGCCGAAGCTGTGGCGGAGACTAATCCGCAGCTTGCAGCAGATAAATACATTGCACTGTTAACCTTGTTGCCATCCACATTGTACCGTGAGCAAGTACAATACAATTTAACGCAATACCTCATATCGTTGCAGTTATTTAGTCAAGCGAGCAGTTGGGTCGACGATTTTATTACGCGTTATCCAACGTCAAAAAATATTGAGTCGCTGCAAACGCAAAAAATAGCGATTTATAAAAATACACAGCAAGGGGATAAGCTGGCCGCGCAGTACGCCTATCTTGCAACGAGCCACAGTGATGAAAATACGCGTCGTATTTCGCTCTATCAAAGCGCTGAGCATTATCGCAATATGGGCGATATTGAAAATGCGCGTCTGCAGTTTCGTACATACGCTCACCGCTACCCAAAACCATTTGCACAAAACCTGCAGGCAAAAGTGGAACTGGCAAATATTTATCAAAAACAAAATAAAGTCAGTGAACGTCGCTTTTGGTTAAACAAAATTATCGCCGCTTATAAAGTTGCACCCGAGAGTGAACTCACTTGGGCTAAAATCGAGGCTGCCAAAGCAACAGAGGTATTTGCCAACGATGCGTTTTATGTTTACCAACAAAGTAAATTAACCGTACCGCTAAAAACAAGTCTAGCGCGTAAGCGTAAACATATGGCTGTGGCGCTTGAGCGTTATCAACAGTTGGCAAATTACGCACTTGGCCAGTACTCCACTCAGGCGAATTTTAAGATTGCACAAATCTACCACCTTATGGCGCAAGATATTATGTCGTCAGAAAGGCCAAAGCAGCTTAAAGATCTTGCGTTAGAACAATATGAGTTGTTACTTGAAGAGCAGGCAATACCCTTTGAAGACCAGGCAATAGAGCTGTACGCGCGCAATAATCAATTACTGCATTCAGGTCTTTATGACGAATGGATCAATAAAACGCTTACCGCCTTAGCTAAGCTAATGCCTGCGCGCTTTGCTAAAAAGGAAGTTGAGCCCGGAGAAAATCATGCAATTTATTAAGCTTTTTTCTATTAATCGCTGTGGCTTATTGGTCTTGCTGTTTTCGTTAGCTGCGTGTCAAACAGCTCCAGAAACTATTAAACAAGCAGAACAACATGCCGAAACAAACGAAGTGCAGGTACCCTTAACCGAGAAAGAAAAGTTACTGCAAGCGCCTAACTATTACCTGCAAACAAGCGCATCGGATGATGCAAAAGCCGCGTTTGAAAAAGCGCTTAACTACAAAAAAGAGGGAAAATTGGCGCTTGCGAAGCAGCATTTCACGAACCTTACGTTGCAATATCCAAATCTGTCTGGCGCGTATTTGCAATTAGCGTACATGGCAAAACAAGCAGAGCAAAGCACACAGTATTTAGAATATTTAGAGGCGGCAGTAAACGCTAACAAATACAATTACTACGCGGCAAATGAACTGGCGTTATTGAAGCGCGAAAAGGGCGAATTTCGCGAGGCGCTAGCGCTTTATGATTCGGCAATCGCAAGTTGGCCGGGATTTGCAGCAAGTTATATCAACAAAGGCATTCTGTTAGACCTTTACTTAGATCAAAAGGAACAAGCAGTGGCGGTGTATAACACATACTTAAAGCTTGTTCCTGAAGAGTCTCAAAACTATCGTCAAGTTGCGACATGGCTTGTGGATTTAGAGCACCAACTTAAACAGCGCGGAGCAAACGAAAATGGCTAGATACATAAGTGTTATTTTGCTCTTTTTTGCTGTGCATTCGGTGGCAAAAGAAACACCAAAAGAGCAATCTACTCAAAGCAAAAAAATTGAACTACAAACAACCATATCGGGCTCACAAGAAGAGCCAAAGTTTATGTCAATTTTACCATGGCAAGACTTGTCACGAGTGACACTACCCAAGCCAAAGTTAACGATTAGGCCGCGTCATAAAATTACCGCAATCGACCCTGCAAAGTTACAGCGTCAGATTGCGTTTCATACATCACAAAATAAAAACAATAACCAATAATTAACGGTTACATTTGGAGTTTAAAATGGAAAGTTTCGATACTGTTGTCAGATTTTTTCAAGATGGTGGTAGCTTTATGTTACCGATTGCAATCGTGTTAGCGATTGGACTGGCGATTGCCCTAGAGCGCTTTTTTGTGCTGACGGGGGCTAAGTTAGCTAATCAAAAAGCCTTTAAACAGCTAATGCCTCAGTTAGCGAAAGGCGATTATAAGCAAGTGCTTAATCAAAAAAGTAACGCAGGCGTGGCTAAAATTATCTCATCTGGCCTTGAGCGTATTGAGCATACACAGCGCCGTGAAGAAATTGAATATGCGATGGAAGAGCAAGTGCTTGAATTAATGCCGCGCCTTGAAAAGCGCACTGCTTACTTAGCCACGCTTGCCAATATTGCTACCTTGCTTGGTTTATTAGGCACCATTATCGGCTTGATTGCGGCCTTTTCGGCGGTTGCTGATGCCGATCCAGCAGAAAAAGCGTCATTGCTTTCGGCAAGTATCTCAGTTGCAATGAATACCACAGCGTTTGGTCTAATTGCTGCAATTCCGCTGCTACTTTGTCACTCAGTATTACAAACAAAAACAACCGAAATTATTGATGGCTTGGAAATGGCGGGCGTAAAGTGTCTTAATTTATTAACCAAGCAAAATCTCGTTTCGCAAAAAACACGTCAAACAGATAAAGGGGACGACTATGTTTCGCCGCAAGTTGCCAAATAGGCAAGATGCTGAGCTGGATATTACGTCATTTATGAGTTTGATGATTGTGCTTGTGCCTGTTTTACTGATGATGATGGTGTTTTCGCACATCACCGTGATGCAGTTAAAATTGCCACCATTATTAGCAAATCAAAGTGCTGAGCAGCTCAAAGAAAAAGAACTGCAACTTGAAGTAACTAATGATGCAATCACAATTTACTACCCAGCTGGTGCACCGCTTAAACAGTTTGCCAAGCAAGATGAAACGTATCCATTTGACCAAGTTCAGCTCGCGCTTAAAGACGTAAAAAATCTATTGCTTGAAAAAGGGGTGGATAAAAAAGACATCACCTTGTTAATTGCCGAAGACGTTGAATACCAAACTTTGATTACAACGATGGAAACGGTTCGTAGTTATCAAGCCGTAGTTGTGGCGTCGGTGGTTGATGCTGAGCTGTTTCCAGATATCGCCTTAGGTGATGCGTTGGTGGAGGCGTTATGAAAAAATCAGTAAGAGCACTTCGTATGGAGCGCCATCATCGCAGAGCAAATCAGCAAGCGAAGTTGAGCTTAGTCTCTCTGATGGATATTTTTACGATTTTAGTGTTTTTCTTAATCGTTAATTCATCAACGGTACAAGTGCTTGATGCAAATAAAAATATTGATTTACCTAAAGCGTCAAAACAAGCGCTCGCAGAAGAAACCTTGGTACTGATGGTGAGTAACAAAGCGCTTATCTTACAAGGGCAATTGATTGCTGACTTAAATGATTTAGATAACGCCAGCGAAGAGGTATTTTCGCCACTTGAAAATGCGCTTAAAGTGTATGCAGAATCAATCGAAGCGGTTGATAATATGCGCCCGCTAACCATTATGGCTGACGGCAAAATTGCCTATCATCGTTTAAAGAAGATTATGCAAACCTGCCAGCAAGCAGGGTTTGGTGATTTATCTTTGGCAGTAGAGCAAGTAGCAGAAAAAAGCGGTGGTGAGCAATTATGACAAGCGCCACAGTGAATACCCGTTTTGAGCTTTATAACAACTCAGACAATCGTTTATTTACCCGCTTAACGTATGGCTTTTTGGTTTGCACATTAGTGTTTGCGGTGATTGTTAAAATTACCGAACTGCCTGAGTTAACTAAGGCACAAAAAGCCAAAATACCGCCCAGTTTAACCCGTGTGATTGAGCGCGTTAAAGTTGAGCCAAAGCCTGAAAAACCAAAGCCTGAAGTTAAGCCCATTGAGCAAAAGCCCGAGCCGGTGAAAGAGGTTAAGCCAGAAGTAAAGGCTGAAGTTAAACCTAAAACGCCGACCAAACGAGCGCTTGAAAAAGCGAAGGAAGAAGCCAGCCGTGCAGGGCTTGTTGCATTAGCGGATGATTTAGCCGCGTTGCGTGATGATTTTAAATTGACGCCATCAACGCAACCGGTAACGAAAGCTCAAGCAAAGCGTAAAACGGTTAAAAGTGAAGACGTAAGCGTAAAAGCGAATGCCACACAACCACTTAATATTGCCGATGAACAGCAAGCAAAAGCGAATGTACAAGCGCTCGCAGATAAATCGCTGGTGGCTTTAGGAGATGAAGTTGTGGCTGAAACAGGGGGTTATCAAAGTGATGCAACCGCCAGTGAAAGCATTAGTGAAGAAGCGTTAGAGCAGCGTAAAGTCGAAGCCATTCGAGCAGTACTTGATAAAAACCAAGGGGCCTTTTACACCCTTTATCGCCGGGCTTTACGTAAAAATCCAAGTTTACAGGGTAAAGTAACAGTTGAGATTGTGGTTGCTGGAAATGGCCAAGTTAAGGAGTGCAAAATCTTATCTAGTGACTTGAACGATGCGGAACTAGAGCGAAAACTGGTTAATCGTATTCGTATGATCAATTTTGGCTCTGAGTTGGTGTCTGAAACTAAACTCAATTATTCGTTTAATTTCTTACCATTCTAACGCATTAAGTTTCAAACATAAGCCTTTGTAAAATCTAGCGTGTTGCTCTTTATAAATAGTGTAAAGAGCAATGCGTTTTATGTTATCTGCCTACCCATTTATATTTTTCTTACAAGAAAGTGAACCAACTGACGGTCTATTACTTATATTAGGGCTGTTTCGGTCTTTGCTAAAATAAGTAAAGGCCTTTTTGTGTTTCAACCTCCACAGTTGAAAATGTGAAAAATGCACAAATATAAGCGTACACGCTAGTGCGGCTAAATGCCTAGTGTTACAATATTACAAACTATTCGTTGGAAATGTCGTGGCTGAAGTAAGAGCAAGAGTCCAGCTCAAAGTTGGCAAAGAAAGTAACATCCCTGCAGAAATCGTCTCATTTCATGGTTTGCTTGATGGTGAAGAGCATGTTGCTTTAATTTTTAACAATGCGGATAAAGAACAAAACCCGTTAGTGCGTATGCACTCAGAATGTTTAACCGGTGATGTGTTTCATTCATCACGTTGCGATTGTGGCGAACAACTTGAAGAGTGCATTCATACCATGCACCATCAAGGCGGAATTATTTTATACCTTCGCCAAGAAGGTCGTGGTATTGGTTTATACAACAAAATTGATGCATACGTACTGCAATCGCAAGGTATGAATACCTATGAAGCGAATAATCATTTAGGGTTTGCCGACGATTTACGTGAATTTAGAGATGCGGCCTTAATGCTCACTGCATTGGGTGTAGATAAAGTAAAATTGATGACGAACAATCCACGCAAGATCAAAGAATTGACAGAAGCGGGTATTGAAGTTGCAGAGCAAGTAGGCACTTCTGCACACGTAAAAGATGGAAACGAAGCCTATTTGGCTGCAAAAGTTTCACGTGGTTCACATATGCTGGATTTAACGCAAGTAAAAAAGTAGCATAGGCATATCGTGTTGATTTATTAACGCTCCATTTTATGGAGCGTTTTCATTTATAAGAAAATAAAATGGCAGTAGAAATACGTATTTTTAAGGCGAAAGCAGGACTAAATTGGTTTAAGGCAGGGTGGGAGTTATTCAAAGCTCAGCCGGGTACCTTTATTTTAATGCACTTGTTTATTGGTGTGTTGTCGTTAATTGCTTTGGTGGCACCTATTTTTCAATTACCAGCCGCGCTTGCAATGCCATTTTTTACTGCAGGCTTTTATCGCGCCATGCTCAATCGTCAGCAAGGTAAGCAAATAGCGTTTACCGATTTGTTTGACGTATTTAGCGAAGCAGGGCGCCGTTTAATGCTGTTTCGCTTAGGTTTGTATCACCTGTTTGGCGGCTTTATATTAGCCCTTTTAACGACTACCCTGTTCCAAGGCCTAAGTGAACCAATTAATGCTTATTTGCAGGCAGTAGAATCACAGAATGTTGATTTAGTGCAACTGCACGCACAGCAGGTGATTGATAGCATTCAAATATCTAATATTATTGTTTTGGTTGCGGCTTATTCGCTGTATACCATGTGTTTTGCTTTCACTATACCTTTGGTTTACTTTTCTAAAAACAACAGCATTTTAGAGTGTATTAAAGCCAGTCTATTAGTGTTTTGGCACAATATGGCAGCACTGGGTGTATTTGGTGCAATTTCAACAGGGCTTATCTTATTTGCAGCGTTTCTGTCGTTTATTCCACTGTTATTCATTTTACCTATTCTTTACGCTGGATTTTTTGTGTCTTTTCAAGCGATGTTTATGTCAGCCATGGTTGAGCAAACAACACCTGAAAACAGTGACGACACCCCGAGCGATAATCACGATAGATTTGATGCTTAATGACCGAAAAAGAACAAGCAAAATTAAAAAATTATGTGCTTTGGTTATTGTCTCGACAAGAATATTCCAAAGCACAAATCGCCAAAAAATTAACTAGCCGTTGTGAAGATACAGGGTTTATTGAAGAGCTAATTGCATGGTGTGAAGAGTATGGCTTTATTGATGACGTGCGTTACGCTGAAAGCTTTGTACGACGCCAGATAAATAAAGGTTTAGGATTGATGCGTATTAAAAATGAAGCGTATCAAAAAGGGGTTAATGCAGACCTAGTACAAACTATTGTCGAAGAATTAGAAATAGACTGGTATCTGCAGGCCCAATCCGCATATAATAAGAAATTCGCTTATACAAGTAGTTCCCTCGATTTTAAAGAAAAAGCGAAGCGCATTCGCTATATGAGCTATCGAGGTTTTAATCATGAACAAATTGAATTTGCAATGCAAACAAGTCCGTCAAACGAATGAGAGGTAGCATGCAGCATATGACGACCGCGGAAATCCGCAACGCGTTTCTAAATTATTTCGCATCAGAACAACACCAAGTGGTGCCATCAAGTTCATTGGTACCAGGTAACGATCCTACTTTACTATTTACCAATGCCGGTATGGTGCAGTTTAAAGATGTATTTCTAGGCGGTGAGCGCCGTCCATACAACCGTGCAACTAGTTCACAGCGCTGTGTACGTGCCGGTGGTAAGCACAATGATTTAGAAAATGTAGGTTATACTGCACGTCACCATACCTTCTTTGAAATGCTGGGTAACTTCAGCTTTGGCAACTACTTTAAGCAAGATGCAATTAAGTTTGCATGGCAGTTCTTAACGGATGTAATCAAGTTACCGAAAGAGAAGCTGTTAGTAACGGTTTATCACACCGATGATGAAGCGTTTGATATCTGGCACAAAGAGATGGGACTTGCTGAAGACAAGATTATTCGCATCGATACGGCTGATAATTTCTGGTCGATGGGTGATACAGGCCCGTGTGGTCCATGTTCTGAAATTTTCTACGATCACGGTGAAGAAATTTGGGGTGGTCCTCCGGGCAGTCCAGAAGAAGACGGTGACCGTTTTATCGAAATCTGGAACCTAGTATTTATGCAATACAACCGTCACGCTGACGGTACAATGGAACCATTACCGAGCCAATCTGTTGATACAGGTATGGGCCTTGAGCGTATCTCTGCGATTATGCAGGGCGTTCATTCAAACTACGAAATCGATATTTTCCAAAATTTAATTAAAGCAGCGGCTGCGGTTACTAATGCGCAAGATTTAGAAGATAAATCATTACGCGTTATTGCAGACCATATTCGTTCGTGTGCGTTTTTAATTGCCGATGGTGTGATGCCATCAAACGAAGGTCGAGGTTACGTATTACGCCGTATTATTCGTCGTGCAGTGCGTCACGGTAATAAGTTAGGTGCAACTGAAACTTTCTTCCATAAGCTAGTTGCGGCGCTTGCAACTGAAATGGGTGAAGCGTACCCAGAGCTAATCAAGCAACAAGCTATTATCGAAAAAGTACTGCGTATTGAAGAAGAGCAATTCGGTAAAACCCTTGACCGTGGTCTAGCAATTCTAGAAGAAAGCTTAAAAGATCTTAAAGGCGACGTGATCCCAGGTGATCTTGTATTTAAGCTTTACGATACTTATGGTTTCCCAGCTGATTTAACCGCTGACGTTGCGCGTGAACGCTTTATGACAATTGATGAGCGTGGCTTCCAAGATGCAATGGAAGTACAACGTAAACAAGCGCAACAAGCTGGTAAATTTGGCGCTGATTACAACGACCAATTAAAGTCAGAGAAAACCACTGAATTTAAAGGCTACGATAGCGAGCAGTACACAGGTACTGTGGTTGAGCTATTTAACGGTGCAGATGCCGTATCTGTATTAGAAGATGGTCAGCAAGGTATTGTTGTACTCGACCGCACACCTTTCTATGCTGAAAGTGGTGGTCAGGTTGGCGACACAGGTATTTTAAAAGTTGCTAATGGCGAATTTATTGTTGAAGACACGACTAAGCTTGGTAATGCATTTGCGCACAAAGGTAAAGTAGTTGGCCGCATTGGTATCAATGATCGCGTAGATGCGCAAGTTGATGCATCGCGTCGTGATAACACCAAGAAAAACCACACTGCAACGCACTTATTACACGAAGCGCTTCGTGTTGTGCTTGGCGATCATGTAACACAAAAAGGCTCATTAAATGATCCTGAGCGTTTACGTTTTGACTTTTCACACTTTGAAGCAGTAACTAAAGAAGAGTTACAACGCATCGAAGATATGGTGAACCTAGAGATCCGTAAAAACATCGATCTAAATACTGAGTTAATGGCAATTGACGCTGCGAAAGATAAAGGCGCGATGGCATTATTCGGTGAAAAATACGACGATGAAGTACGCGTAGTGAGCATTGGTGATTTCTCAATTGAGCTATGTGGTGGTACGCACGTTAAGCGCACCGGCGACATCGGTCTATTTAAGATTGTGTCGGAAGGTGGTATTGCAGCTGGTGTACGTCGTATTGAAGCGGTGACAGGTGAAGGTGCCGTTGCATATATTAACAAACAAGCTGAAACCCTGTCTGCAATTGCTGCGTTAGTGAAAGGCGATGGCAACAATGTGTTAGATAAAGTGTCTGCGCTAGTTGAGCGTGCGAAAGGTCTTGAAAAAGAAATCGCGCAACTTAACGATAAACTTACCAGCGCTGCGGGTGCGTCATTACTTGATGCGGCTGTAGACGTTAATGGTGTTAAGTTACTTGTTGCTAACGTTGAAGGTACTGAGTCTAAAGCGCTACGTGGCATGGTTGATGATCTTAAGAACAAACTCGGTTCTGGCATTATCGCGTTAGGTGTTGCCAATGGCGACAAAGTAAGCCTAATTGCGGGTGTAACAAAAGACTTAACAGGTCAGTTCAAAGCGGGTGAGCTTGTAAACCACATGGCATCGCAAGTTGGCGGTAAAGGTGGCGGTCGTCCAGATATGGCACAAGCCGGCGGTTCACAACCTGAAAACTTAAGCTCGGCACTTGAAAGTGTAAACGCTTGGGTGAGTGAGCGCGCTTAAACTTGGCGTTATTAGTTAAAAAATTTGGCGGCACTTCAGTTGGTTCTATAGAGCGTATTGAAGCTGTCGCTGACCTTGTTGTACGTTCTAAACAGCAAGGGCATCAAATTGTCGTTGTGGTGTCGGCAATGTCTGGCGAAACCAACCGTTTAATTAACCTCGCAAATCAAATTGACTCCAGTCCAAGTTCTCGCGAACTCGATGTACTGCTAACTGCCGGTGAACAAGTTTCAGTGGCGCTTCTTGCCATGGCGATTATCAAACGCGGTCATTCTGCAATTAGCTTATTGGCTGATCAAGCAGGTATTATGACGGATAATCTATTTGGTAAAGCCCGTATTCAGATGATCCCGCCAAAGCGTTTGAATCAAGAACTCGAGCAAGGTCGCATAGTGATCCTTGCGGGGTTTCAAGGGCGTGACATTGAAGGAAATATCACCACGCTTGGCCGCGGAGGCACGGATACCACAGCGGTAGAAGTGGCAGGAGCAATTAACGCTGATGAATGCCAAATTTATACTGATGTAAATGGTGTTTATACAACCGACCCACGAGTTGAGCCAAAGGCGAAACGAATGGATTACGTTACCTTTGAAGAAATGCTGGAGCTTGCTAGCTTAGGTGCAAAAGTACTGCAAATTCGTTCAGTGGAAGCTGCTGGTAGGCATAACCTACCTTTACGTGTGCTTTCAACATTTGAGCCGGATCACGGAACACTGATTAGTTATGAGGAAAACCCTATGAATTCTAAAGTAGTTTCAGGTATCGCGTTTAGTAAAGATGAAGTACTAATTAAAGTGCATAATTTGGATAATACGCCTGAACAACTCGCTGAATTATTAGAAGTATTCTCTGATAATAATATAGAAATTGACATGATCAGTAATTTTTCCTGCAAAGGCGATAAAGTCGGCTATGCTTTAACTGTACATGCAGTCGATTCGCAGTTGGCAGAAAAGTTAATTAAACAAAATCTTACAACTCTTAATGCGGATTCAGTTACAGTTAATGAAACTGTTGCTAAGATTTCTATAGTTGGCATAGGAATGAAATCTAATGCTGGGGTAGCAGGAAGGCTATTTCGCGCATTAGCGAATGAAAATATTAACGTTCAACTTATTTCAACGTCAGAGATAAAAATCTCAGTTTTAGTAGATCAGAAGTACCTAGAATTGGGAGTTAGAGCTTTACATAGTGCTTTTTCTTTAGACCAGTAAAAGTTTCTAACTTTTTGAATAATATTCATGTAAAATGGAATTGATACGGAATCTTTAAACTTTGGATATTTAGGAGCAAAGAATGCTAATTTTGACTCGTCGCGTAGGTGAAACCCTAATGATTGGGGATGAAGTTACAGTTACTGTACTTGGCGTAAAAGGAAATCAAGTACGTATCGGTGTTAATGCACCAAAAGATGTTTCAGTACATCGTGAAGAAATTTATATGCGTATTCAAGCTGAGAAAGCAGGTGCTGAACCAGGCAACGAATAGTTTAAAGCAGAATTTTAAGAGCCAGCATTTTATGCTGGCTTTTTTTGTTTTTATTGTATTGTCAGAGCCTTGTGGGCTGATATGATGTATACAATTTTAACAATCAGACAGAACGCTATGATCAAACAAACTTCTCTCGCGTTTGCTGTAGGCCTTGCACTAACAGGCTGTATGGATACGCAAACAACTACACAAAAAACATCAGTCGAACAACCGGCAGCAGAGCAATCAGCTCAAATTTCAGAAAATCAAAAACTAAATCAACTGGTAGAAACTTACTTTGATGAAGCGTTAGCATTCTCACCTGTGTCAGGTACTTATGTCGGTGAGTCTCAGTACAATAATCAGTGGAGCCCGGCAATTAATGCAGAGAATAGAGCAAAAGCCACTGCATTTACTAAAAAGTATCAGGCTAAACTTGCTGAAATTGACGCATCAAAACTAACAGGGCAAGACCTACTAAGTTATCAAATTTTCAAGCGTGATTTAGCACTATCACTTGAAGCGGAGCAATTTCCAAGTTACTTAATTCCCATTGACCAAATGGCGGGTCAGCATAATACCTTTGCAAGCCTTGGCTCGGGCAAAAGTGCGCAACCGTTTTCTACTAAAGCCCAGTTTGACGATTTTATTGGCCGTGCAAATGGATTTGTAACTTGGCTTGAAAGTGTTGAAGCAAATATGCGCGAAGGTATGAAGCAAAATGTGACTTTGCCGCAAGTATTAGCCAAAAAGTTACTGCCACAATTTCAAGCGCACGTTGTAACGGATCATACGCAAAGTGTTTTTTGGATGCCTGTGGCTGAAATGCCAGACAGTATTTCTGCAAAAGATAAAGCGCAAATCGAAGAAGACTATCAAGCGCTTATTCTGAACACGTTGGTACCAGCATACGCAAAAATGGCTAAATTCTTAGAGCAAGAATACATTCCAGCTGCAAACGAGAAAGTAGGCTATGCAAACTTACCAAATGGTAAAGCTTGGTATGAGTTCTTAATTAAGCAACACACCACGCTTGATTTAAATGCCGATGAAATTCACGAAATTGGTTTGAGTGAAGTAGAGCGCATTTTAAATGAAATGAAAGGCGTAAAAGAAGCAGTTGGCTTTGAAGGTGATTTAGCCGCATTTTTTGTTCATTTACGTGATAGCGATGAATTCTACTATGATAAGCCTGAAGACCTTGTAAAAGCGTATGAAGATGTAAAAGTTAAGATTGATGCTAAGCTACCTAAACTGTTCGATATAGCGCCTAAGGCAGATTACGTAGTTAAACCAGTAGAAGCATTTAGAGCGGCGTCTGCTGCGGGTGCTTCTTACCAAGCACCAGCACCAGATGGTTCAAGACCGGGTGTGTTTTACATTAATACACATAACCTAAAAGCGCAGCCTAAGTTTTTACTTGAAACGCTCTCTATTCACGAGGCAGCGCCTGGCCACCATTTCCAAATTGCATTACAACAAGAAGTAGAAGGTTTGCCACGCTTTAGAAAGTTTGGTGGCTACACTGTGTTTGCTGAAGGCTGGGCACTGTATGCGGAAAGTTTAGGTAAAGAGCTTGGTTTATTTACTGACCCTTACATGTGGTACGGACGCTTAGTTGATGAGCAATTACGTGCGATGCGCCTAGTATTAGATACCGGTTTTCATGCCAAAGGTTGGACACGTGAGCAGGGTATTGAATACATGAAAGCAAATTCATCTATGGCTGAAAGTGACATTATTTCAGAAGTTGAGCGTTATATCGGTTGGCCTGGTCAAGCGTTATCATATAAGTTGGGTGAATTTAAAATCCGCGAGCTTCGTGAAAAAGCAAAAGCAGCGCTTGGCGATAAATTTGATATTAAAGCGTTCCATACACAAATTCTAATTGATGGTGCACTACCAATGCCAATTCTAGAAGCTAAACTAGATAGCTGGATTGAAAGTGTAAAATAGGCAAATTTAAGTAGCAGTTTCGGCTGCTACTTAATACAAAAACTTGTATATTATAGCCGCCTTAGCTACAAAAATAAGCAAACTGCATATTCTGTGAACGAACAGAAAAAATATGACTAAAATTGTTTGACTTATTTTCAATAGGCTTTAATATACGCATCCACAAGACGGAGAGGTGGCCGAGTGGCCGAAGGCGCTCCCCTGCTAAGGGAGTATAGGGTTTGTAGCCCTATCGAGGGTTCGAATCCCTCCTTCTCCGCCATGTCTTGTACGGACGCGTAGCTCAGCTGGATAGAGTACCTGGCTACGAACCAGGCGGTCGGAGGTTCGAATCCTCCCGCGTCCGCCACTTTACTAAAGTGGTTAAATATATAGTCATCGGCTAAGATGTAAAGTTAGAAATATCACGGACGCGTAGCTCAGCTGGATAGAGTACCTGGCTACGAACCAGGCGGTCGGAGGTTCGAATCCTCCCGCGTCCGCCACCTTACTAAAGTGGTTAAATAAATAGTCATCGACTAAGATGTAAAATTAGAAATATCGCGGACGCGTAGCTCAGCTGGATAGAGTACCTGGCTACGAACCAGGCGGTCGGAGGTTCGAATCCTCCCGCGTCCGCCACTTCTTTTGAAGTGACATCAACCGACACAAGTCGGTTTTTTTGTCTCTATTATTTAATAGAAACAAACATCAGAGTGAGATGTAAAAACTAAAGCATATAGTGGACGCGTAGCTCAGCTGGATAGAGTACCTGGCTACGAACCAGGCGGTCGGAGGTTCGAATCCTCCCGCGTCCGCCACTTCTTTTGAAGTGACATCAACCGACGAGAGTCGGTTTTTTTGTGCCTAAAATTCACTACTTATTTATACCTAGTTCGAGTTTAGGAGCACTAACCAACTTGGAATGGTTGCCGAGATGTGAAATTCAGTTATTCTCTTTCTCAAATCTCAAATCTCAAATCTCAAATCTCAAATCTCAAATCTCAAATCTCAAATCTCAAATCTCAAATCTCAAATCTCAGTCCAGCCACAAGCGTATCAGGCTAAATTGCCTATTTTCAAACGCTTTTCATTGTTATTTTACGTTAACGTAAAGTGTACTTTTAAACTTGAATAACCATTCTTATCGAACAGTATAAGTTAGAATGTAAAAATTGGTCTTACCAATTTCATGTGTTATGTCTAGAATAACTCATTCCGATTAGATTGATTTGATTATAACGCTAGGTGTTTAATTTGTATTGCCTAGCTAGTTAAGCTTGACTAATCATGGGGCAAAATAAGTCATGAAATAAGCTCATGTTCGTCATCTTTTTAGCCTATTGTTAATGGACTGTTTAATAATGTATAGTGTTGTGAATTGGTTTTACCAATTGACAACTGAGTTTAAGTGATCAATATTGATTACCAATTTTGAATAGTTATTGAAAATATTTAACTAAAAATTCTTGATTGAGGTGGGAAATGGACGTATCAGGATTGCTGTTAGAGGCGGCTGTTTTAATGTTAACAGGTATGGTGGTGGTATTTGTCTTTTTGACGATACTGATCTTTACCATCAAAGCAATGTCTAAAGTACTTGCGAATTTTCAAACGCCTGAGGTAACGCCAAATCCAGTTAAATTATCTGGGAATCAAGTACCAACAAGCCACATAGCTGCGATTGCCGCGGCAGTTAAGCAATACCGCGAAAAGCAATAATAAGAAGGGGCCAAATCATGTCACAACTAAAATTAACCGAATTAGTACTGCGCGATGCACACCAGTCATTACTCGCGACCCGTTTACGCTTAGAAGATATGTTACCAATTGCTGAAAAGCTAGATAAAGTCGGCTATTGGTCAATGGAATCGTGGGGCGGGGCGACGTTTGACGCCTGTATTCGTTATTTAGGTGAAGATCCTTGGCACCGTATTCGTGCGTTAAAAGCGGCAATGCCGAATACCAAACAGCAAATGTTGCTTCGTGGTCAAAACTTATTAGGTTACCGTCATTATGCTGATGATGTGGTAGAACGTTTTGTTGAACGAGCACATAAAAACGGTGTCGACGTTTTTCGTATTTTTGATGCAATGAATGATGTGCGTAATCTAGAAACCGCTATTAAGTCAGCGGTAAAAGTAGGAGCACATGCACAAGGTACAATCTCATACACAGTTAGTCCTGTGCACAATCTACAAATGTGGCTTGATCAAGCAAAACAATTGGAAGATTTAGGCGTTCACTCTATTTGTATTAAAGATATGGCGGGTTTGCTTAATCCATACGATGCAGAAAAACTAATTACCGGCTTAAAAGAAACAGTTGCTGTACCAATCGCAATGCAATGTCATGCAACTACCGGACTAAGCACCGCAACGTATCAAAAAGCAATTGATGCTGGTATTGATATGCTTGATACCGCAATTTCAAGTATGAGTATGACCTATGGTCACAGCGCTACTGAAACGATTGTATCTATCGTAGAGAATACTGACCGTGCAACCGGCCTTGATATGAACTTACTGGAAGAAATTGCAGCCTATTTCAGAGAAGTACGTAAAAAATACGCTAAGTTCGAAGGTAGTCTAAAAGGTGTTGATGGTCGTATTTTGTTAGCGCAAGTGCCAGGTGGCATGTTAACAAATATGGAAAACCAGCTTAAAGAACAAGGTGCTGACGATAAGTTAGACGATGTATTGTTGGAAATTCCTAAAGTGCGTGAAGACCTTGGCTTTTTACCGCTTGTTACACCTACATCGCAAATTGTTGGTACCCAAGCTGTATTAAATGTCTTAACCGGTGAACGTTACAAGTCAATCACCAAAGAGACAGCTGGCGTGCTTAAAGGCGAATACGGTTCTACGCCTGCGCCTGTAAATAAAGAATTGCAAGAGCGTGTACTTGATGGTGTAGAGCCAATAACGTGTCGTCCTGCAGATCAAATTGAACCAGAACTCAGCAAATTAGAGCAAGAGCTTGATGAAATTGCACAAAAAGATAAATTAGATTTAGCCGATGATGTGATTGATGATGTATTAACGTATGCACTATTCCCGCAAATTGGTCTGAAATATCTAAAAAATCGCAATAATCCTGAGGCATTTGAGCCAGCACCAAGTAATGAGCCACTGCCTACTGAGCAGGTACCTGCCCCAAAACCAAGTGGTAAAACAGAGCATTACAGCATCAGTGTTGATGGCAAAGTGTATGCAGTGAGTGTTGCCCCAAGTGGTGAACTTACCAATATTCAGCCAGCACCAAGTGCATCGAGCCAACATACTGATGTATTACCGCAATCAACCTCTGTTGATGCTGCCGAAACGCTAAATTCACCGCTGTCTGGCAATATTTTTAAAGTGAATGCCAAGCCTGGTCAACAAGTGGCGAAAGGCGATGTTGTGATCATTATGGAAGCCATGAAAATGGAAACTGAAGTTCGCGCAGCTAAAGATGGCACTATCGCAGAAATATTTGTATCTGAAGGGGATTCAGTTGCAACTGGCGAACCTTTATTGTCGTTAGCGTAAAGGTTGGGGAGTTGTAATGGAAAGCTTAATAACCTTATGGCAAGCCACTGGCATTGCCAACTTAGAATTTCCTCAGCTGATTATGATGCTGGTTGGCGCACTGTTGCTATATCTTGCAATTGTGCGCAACTTTGAGCCATTGTTATTGGTGCCAATTGGCTTTGGGGCAATCTTAACCAACATTCCGCTAGCTGGTTTATCAGAAGCCGGTGGATTGTTGTACTACGTGTATAAAATTGGTATTGATTCAGGGGTGTTCCCACTGCTTATTTTTATGGGCGTAGGCGCGCTTACGGACTTTAGTGCATTGATTGCTAACCCTAAAATGCTGCTGTTAGGCGCAGCGGCACAATTTGGAATTTTTGCCACATTATTTGGCGCAATTTTCTTAAACTACATTCCAGGTTTTGAATTTACGCTACAAGATGCATCGGCAATTGCCATTATTGGTGGTGCAGATGGTCCAACAGCTATTTTCTTAGCGTCTAAGCTTGCCCCTGATCTATTGGGTGCAATTGCTGTTGCTGCGTATTCTTATATGGCGTTAGTGCCGATTATTCAGCCGCCAATTATGAAGCTGTTTACCACAGAAGAAGAACGCAATATTGAAATGCCACAGTTACGCCACGTTAGCAAAGCGGAAAAAGTGATATTTCCATTATTGGTGCTAGTGCTTATTGCCATGTTCTTGCCAGCAGCTGCACCACTTGTGGGTATGTTCTGCTTAGGTAATTTAATGCGTGAGTCAGGTGTGGTGGATCGTTTAAGTAAAACCGCGCAAAACGAGCTGATTAATATTACCACGATATTCCTTGGCTTGGCTGTTGGTTCAAAGCTTGCGGCTGATCAGTTTTTAACGGTTGAAACCTTAGGTATCTTAGCACTTGGTGCGGTGGCGTTTGGTATTGGGACGGGTTCAGGCGTTCTGATGGCAAAGGCAATGAATAAACTAAGCAAAACACCTATCAATCCATTAGTTGGCGCGGCAGGAGTATCAGCAGTACCAATGGCTGCACGTGTCGTGAATAAAGTTGGTTTAGAAGCAAACCCACATAACTTTTTACTAATGCATGCAATGGGTCCAAATGTGGCAGGCGTATTAGGCAGTGCAGTTGCTGCCGGTATATTACTTGCCATGGTGGGATAAGTTTCATCGTAGAGCTCAACCAGCTCATTTTGCGGCCGTTAATTCGGCCGCTTTTTTATCTTCAATTTTCTCGGTACAATCACTTATAAAGCTTATACATTGGATTGTTTTAATGAATGTTTTTATTTTGTTGATTGCACTTTTCGTGGCGTTAATCGTGATTATTCCCCTAATTGAGAAATCAGGTGTACGCTTTTCTGATCAGCAAACGGCTAAGATCGCCCGTTGGATTTGGCCACTTGTGATGATTTCAATGGTGGTAAGCCTGATTTATCACTTAGTACGTTAAACGGATTACCTAAATCAGGTTTATCGTAATCACACACACCATCGGGAAAAGTGCGCTTTAGTTCAGCAAGGTAGGGCGTCATATCAATGGGTGCATAGACTCCGTTTGCTACCGCTGTTTCTACAGCTATACGCTGACATTTAAAAATACTACCAGAAAATGGCCCACCGGCTTGAATTCGTGAATTAGTATAAATGGGAAAATGTTTTGTACATGCACCTGCTGGCTGATTATTCCAGTCTCCGTGCCATACATTTTCACCTTGCGCGATTATCTCACCCGACTTATTAAAACAGCGGTCGCTTGAATCATCAGGTGCTTGCTGAGTACTCAGCCATTTATCAATAACAGAAAAAGCTTCATTGAGCGGTGTGTAGTGCTTATCAGCAATCCAAATACGGTGGTTTTTAAGATGCCCTTGTTGTTTTAAGATTCTAAGTCGCGCGGCAAATGACGTAGAGATATGATGCATATCAAGCTGATCTTCGAGGTAGTGATGAATATCAATTGTAGGTATGCTGTTAAATCCCAAATACACTTGACCATAGCGATAAGCTTGTCTTACAGCAGCTAGGTTCGCCACCGTACGCTTGGCTGGTTTTTTGCCTGCAACATAGATATTGTGCCGACTCCACTGTGTAAGCCAAATAGGGGTTTTTACAAATGGAAAAAACAGTAGTTGTTCAGGGCGCTGCTCTGTTTGTGCTTTCCACCCACCAATATGATAGTTTAAATGCAAAAAGTCAGTTGCTGATAAGCTGCCTTGTTTAAGGCCATTTAAGCCATATTGAACCCCTTGGTTATCCCAAAGAGCGGGTGCACTTGTTGCAGCATTAGGTGTCTGTGTTATTAAGGCCAAATCTTGCCAATAACTCCAGTTAGTTTGGTGATTAACCGTTTGGCTAAATAAAGGCTTTAGAAAGCCTTGCGCGGGATTATTAACAAGACTGCTTAGTCCAAAGTAGCCATGCACACACTCGCTATATATTTTAGGGCGATAAAACGCCTTACCTGTGAGAAATTGATTTATTGGCGTATAAAACCATGATTTATGCTCAATCTCGGCATTGTTTAGGCCTTCAATTGCACGTTTTTTGTCACTGTTATCCCAGTTAGCTAAATCACTTTTAAAGTGGTAATAGGTATTGAATAAGTCACAATCAAGAGCATAAATCGTTTGTGACACCATATCGGGGTAGGAATAGAGCGGTATGGCGGCATCTATTAAACCAGGGCTATTTTGTGCAATTAAATACTGTGCCAAACCGCCACCCGAGCCACCAATTCCAACGGTGTAAATGGGTTTGCCATAAAGTGCTTCAAATTGTTTTTTTACCCGCCATGCAGTGTCTTCGGCAAGCAGCATATTATAAGTATAACTGGTTTTGTTGGCGCTTGAGGTGATCACTGCATAGCCGTTATGTAGTTGCCCAAAGCGCCGTTTTAATAGTTTTTTAGGATTCACTTTGCCTTGACGAAAGCCAATACCAACACCGCCAGCGAATTGATAAATAAGCTTTTTGTTCCAAAGAGAACTCGTTCGCCAAGTGTTAAATTCCGTTTTTTTGATTGGCATTGCAATGGTATAAATATGTCGATTTATCGTGCCTTGCTCTAACCTGATGAGTTGCTGGTTGCTATCGAATTGATGTTTATCAAGGGATGAAGAATCGGTAATTTCTTCACTTTCGCCGTTTAAGTTCACTACAAAGTAGCGCAATGTTGAGGGCACTAAACAGTCTTTGCTGTAGCCAATAACGGTGTTGCTTAAGCTACCGTCTGAGTTTTCTCTGAAAACCGCAGTGCCGAGCGCTTGTTGATTATCGACTAAGGGCTGTCCAAGCCCTGAGCGAACAGTATCACATGAGAATGGATAACGATTGTTACCGGCGTAAAGAGGCTCTATCGGCCCAACATCACCGAGCGCAATAGGGTATTGAGTATTATCAGCTGGGCGTGGGGTTGTGCGAAGGTGGTTGGTGACATTGATGCGATTAGCTTGCTGTTCTGGAGCGGTATTCAGTACGCGAAACTGTGAATGGGGCACAGGCGTACACGTTAACAATAAAGAGCAAAAGGTGATCAGCATTAAGCGTTTAACAAGCACAAGTAACAACATAACTACCTCCTGCATTAAGTATAGGCAGAAGATTTTTGCTCTGTTAGAACGAATAAGGCACCGTTAGGTGCCTTATTATTCTATTTTGCTAATGCGAGTTGTAACTCTCTGTTTTTCTGTAAACTTACAAGCATCTCTTGCGCGTATGGCCTGAAATTAGCAAGTTCAGATTTAGGCAGTGATTGTGCCTTTGGTAACTTAACTGTTCGGGGGTTACGGTGTACACCGTTAACTAAAAATTCATAATGTAAGTGAGCGCCAGTAACCCGACCGGTTGCCCCAACAGTACCTATTAGCTCACCTTGTTTAACTTTTTCGCCACGTTTTACCTTGCGTTTATGCAGGTGTAAGTACTTAGTCACATATTGTTGACCATGGCGAATAAATACATAGTTACCATTGTATTTATTGTAACCCGCTTTAATCACAGTACCGTTACCCGCTGCAACAACTGGTGTGCCAGTTTTCGCTGCGTAATCGATACCGCGGTGCGCTTTAACACGGCCTGTAACAGGATGCTTGCGACGTGGGTTGAAGTTCGAGCTAATATATCTAAAGTTAACAGGAGCGCGTAAAAATGCTTTCCGTAAGCTACGCCCTTCAGGAGTATAGAAATTATCATCGCTATGACGCACCGCGGCATAGCTTTCGCCTTGGTTAACGAATTCAGCGGCAAGAATTTTACCGGTACCAATAAACTCACCATCAACGTAGTGGTTTTCATAGATCAAAGTGAATGCATCGCCTTTACGAAGATCGTTGGCAAAGTCGATATCCCAACCAAAAATATTGGCAAAGCTAATAATTTGCTTTTCATTTAGTCCAGCGCTAAGACCTGCGTTCCAAAAACTCGAATCAATCGTGCCCGACGCGTAATCAGTGCGTTTTTCAATTGCTTTTTTGTCTAGGCTAGAGCTAATGGTTTGATCGTCATTAAGTTTAACGACCAAAGTTTCTGTGCGGCTAATTTGATAGTTTAACTGAATTAGTTCGTTGTTTTCGTTAGCTGCGAAAAATAATGAGTCACCAGGGTGAATTTTAGTTAACTGTTTATTGAGTTTGTTGGCATTAACTATTTTATGAAGTGTGGAAGCTGAAAAACCTGCGCGTTTAAATATTTTAGCTAGGTTATCGCCTTTTTTAACTTTGAACTCTTTAAAATTAAGAGTTACTTCTGGCAACACCTCTTCTGCTTTGGCGGTAACAGCTTCTTGTTCTAACTTTTCTACTTCAATTGCTAATTCATAACGCTTGCCGATTTCTAGCGCATCATGATTTGTATGCCTTGATGCGCTCGCCTTCTCAGAGGGTAGCAGCACCAATGCGGAAATAAATGTAACTACCCCAGCGAGCAACAATTTATGTTTTTTCGGTAGTTTTTGTACTTGCAAAACCATAATGTGCCTTTTGCTACATTAATTAAATAAAAGTGAATAAAATCAGAATAACCTTATATCACCTGTAGCGCCAGTGTTTTGTGCATTTAAAGTGACCAAAATATAGGGTAGAATCAAGAAATTGTTATATTAAAAAATGAATTTTTTGCAAAAGTGCGACAACGTGCTTTTTCGAATGGAGAAATACATGGCTGATATCCAAGCAGCGTTAGCAGAAATAAAGCGTGGCGCTGAAGAGATCCTGATTGAAGATGAGTTAATTGAAAAATTAAAGTCAGGTAAAAAATTAAAAATCAAAGCAGGCTTCGATCCAACGGCACCGGATCTTCATTTAGGCCATACTGTGTTAATCAATAAAATGAAAACTTTCCAAGACTTAGGTCACCAAGTTATCTTTTTGATTGGTGATTTCACAGGTATGATTGGTGACCCTACAGGTAAAAATGTAACGCGTAAGCCACTTACTCGTGATGATGTACTTGCTAATGCTGAAACATACAAAGAGCAAGTATTTAAAATTTTAGATCCTGCGAAAACTACGGTTGCATTCAACTCACAGTGGATGGAAAACCTAGGTGCAGCAGGTATGATTAAACTAGCTGCGCGTCAAACGGTTGCTCGTATGTTAGAGCGTGACGATTTCAAAAAGCGTTATGCAGGCGGTCAGTCAATTGCAATTCATGAATTCCTATACCCATTAGTACAAGGTTGGGATTCAGTTGCATTAGCAGCAGATGTTGAACTCGGTGGTACCGACCAGCGTTTTAACTTACTAATGGGTCGTGAGCTACAAAAAGACGAAGGTCAAAAACCACAAACCGTATTAATGATGCCTTTACTTGAAGGTACAGACGGCGTTCAAAAGATGTCTAAGTCATTAGGTAACTATATTGGTATTACTGATGAGCCAAATGATATGTTTGGTAAAGTAATGTCGATTTCAGATGATCTAATGTGGCGTTACTACGAGCTACTTAGCGCATTAAGCATTGAAGAAATTGATGCACTGAAAGAAAAGGTAGCAAATGGCACAAATCCACGTGATATCAAAATTGAATTCGCGAAAGAGATGATTGCACGCTTCCATTCAGAAGAAGCAGCTGAAGGTGCGCACCAAGATTTCATTAAGCGTTTCCAAAAGAATGCGTTGCCGGATGATATTCCAGAAGTAACGATCACTGCAGATGGCGAACTAACCATTGCAAGCTTACTAAAAGAAGTAGGCCTAGTGGCGAGCACATCAGAAGCAATTCGCATGATCAAACAAGGTGCGGTAAAGATTAACGCGAAAGAAAAAGTTTCAGACAGCAAAATGTTGATTGAAGCTGGCACAACGGAAGTTTATCAAGTTGGTAAGCGTAAGTTCGCTAAAGTAACTGTTAATTAATTAGAGCCCACGAAAGTGGGCTTTTTTATATGTCTAAAATACTAACGACCGAATATTTAAGCCCAGTAGGCAAATTAATAATAGGCTCGATTGATGAGCAATTATGTTTGTGTGATTGGCAAGAGCGAAAAGCCCGCAGTGCTGTTGATAGCCGCTTAGTTAAAGGGTTAAACGCAGAGTTTGTTTGCGCAAACAGTGATCTTAACCAGCAGACTATAAATCAACTAGAAGCTTATTTTGCAGGTGAATTAACACAGTTTTCAACTCCTTTAAAGCTGGTAGGTACTCACTTTCAAAAGTTAGTTTGGCAGGGGTTACAAGCAATTGACTATGGTCAAACGCAAAGCTACGGTGAATTGGCAACAAAGCTTAATATGCCAAGTGCCGTGCGAGCAGTTGCGAATGCCAACGGTGCTAACGCAATTTCGATAATTGTGCCATGCCACCGTATTATTGGTAGCAATGGCAAACTAACGGGTTACGCCGGTGGTTTAGCTGCGAAAAAGCGATTACTCGAAATTGAAGGGCTTAGTTAGTTTTGAAAGGCGCTGACCTTTTCACATAACTCATTTGCTGCAATAAGCACTCGATTGGTGTAGCGGTGCAAGTGATCTGGGTTGAGTTTTATTATTTGACCTTTTTTAACCGCTGGAATTGAATTCATATCACGCCAAATTTTTGCTTGTGTGTTGTCTTCATCCATCTCTGAAATCACAATAAATTCAGGCTGTTTTAACATGACCTGCTCTTTATTGACGGTTGGGTAATTAACCGAGCTGTCGGCAAATACATTGCTTAGGCCGCAGATGTCAAAAATTTGATTAACCAAAGTATGTTTATTGGCTGTCATAAGCGGTGTATGCCAGAGTTGAAAAAATGCAGTGGCAGGCTTTTCTTTTTGATAGCGCGTTTTTAACTCGCTAATCTCACGTTTAAATTGTGATGTGTAGTTAATAGCTTTATTTTTGGCGTTTAATGTTTCGCCCAGCGCAAGCACTTCGTTTTCTATATCTTCTAAAGTATGTGGGTTGGAGATAAACACTTTTAAACCCAGCTTTTTCATTTTCTCAATTTGGCCAAGTTTAGCGTTAGAGCGCCAAACTAGTACAAGATGAGGGTTTAACTCAACTAACTTAGCTAAGTTAATACCATTAGCATCGGCTATTTCAGGGTGATTTTTGGCATCTTCAGGAAAATCACTGTAACTGCTTACGGCGACAATATTTTCACCTAATCCTAGCGAGTATGTCCATTCCGTTAAATGGGGGGCAAGTGATGCAATGCGTTTAGGCGTTGCTGAAATCGGCAAGCTTAACAATAAAGTAAAAACAAATATAAGCTTAGAGATGGTTAGTCGCGACATAAATAATTTCCAAGAAAAGAATAAGGCAAAGCCAAAATGCACTAGCAAACATCAGTGCGTTTTTCGCTTGTTTAATTGCTTTTTGCTGTGGCAGTGTTTTAGGTCCGATGCGTGTTTTGCTATAGCGCTTACCAGAGTAAAAAGCAGGGCCACCAAGTTGTACGCTAAGATAACCACTAAGACAAGCAAGCAAAAAACACGAGTTTTTTTGATAACCATTATCTACAAATAGCGCTAAGTAGCGAAAAGCTTGGGTTTTAGGTTTAAGCAGTAAAGGCAAGCAAAAAAGCCTAATAGGTAAAAATTCTAAGTAATAAATAACGGCGTTGGTTGCACTACTGAACTGGCTATCTGGTGGCGCGGTTTTAGAAAACACATTGGCACAATGTAAAAATAGGCAATAAATAAGTGCTGCGTTAAAACCCAAGCAGTAATAAAGAATAAGTGGCAAAAAGAAGTGGCGAAAATAGCTTAAACTTTGGTGTTCAATAATTGTCTTTATTAATCCAGACTCTGATAAGTTTTTGCTATCACGACGTAAAAACTGGCTTAAAATATCACGTACCACAGGCTTTTGTTGTTGTGTTAATAGCCATGCTGCGCGTTTTAATTTAGCGTTAGTGTAAGGATTGTTGATCAGTAAAAATAAGATTAACAACTCTAACGCAACGGGGTATTGGGCAAAGCTTGTGATGCCAATCGCCAACATTGCGACGCAGCCCACAATTAAACAACTTAGTAATAAGGAAGAAAAGGATGCGTAAACCTTCGATGCGTTTGCATCATAAATACGCCCAGCCATTTTGCTTATCAGTAGGCGAAAAAGCGGAGTAGGGTGATACTGCGAGGGGATAACTAATAGTGAGCTAACCAGCGCAAGCAATATTGTTTGCCATGCGCTGGTTGAAAAAAATGGCAGCTCAAATGCCACTTACAGAGAGACCTGCTTTAGATTTTTTAACAGTGCAATCACCATCTCTGATGAGTTTTCTGATGCTTTCACTAAATAAGACTCGAATGATTCTGGTGATTCTTTACCAGCAATATCTGACAGCGAGCGAATCACTACAAATGGTGTATTTAGTTGATGACATACTTGTGCAATTGCTGCACCTTCCATTTCAACCGCTAACATATTTGGAAATTGTTCGCGTGTTTTGTCAATGCGCACAGGATCACACATAAATGAATCACCGGTACAAATTTGGCCAACCATTGTTTTAATGCCTTTCGACATTTCAGCAATCGCTTTTTCAGCACTTTCTACAAGTGTTTTATGAGCAATAAACGCTGGTGGCATTTGTGGTACTTGACCCATTTCATAACCAAAAGCAGTAACATCAACATCGTGATGACGCACTTCACTTGAAATAACCACATCGCCAACGTTTAGGCTTTGCTCAAAACCACCCGCAGAGCCAGTGTTGATAATGCAATCTGGTGCGAACAACTCAATCATTAGCGTAGTAGCGAGTGCCGAAGCGACTTTACCAATACCAGATTGAACTAAAATAACGTCTTGATCAGCAAGTTGACCTTGGTAAAACGTGAAGCTACCGCGCTCAGTAATTTTAGTGTTTTCAATCGCAGCTTTTAAAATAGCTACTTCTGGCTCCATTGCGCCAATAATACCGATTTTCATAATGGTTACGCCTATTTATAGGGAATAAATAAAATATGGCGGAATTATAGCTAGGTTACTAATAAATTCACAGACAAAATAAAACCCGCAACATGCGGGTTTTTAGCGGGTAAAGAATAACACGCTCTAAAAATTAAACTTGTGCCAGAGCCGTTGACTGCGATTTAACCTGTGACGGAGACAACACTGCCGTGGGTTTACTGGTTGCTTTTCGAATAGGTGGTTTAGAATTGGTTACTTGTTTACCCAATTTAAATAAAATGGCCTGTCTCACTTCCTGTGGCTTGTAACCCGTTTTTACTTTTATGCGAATAAGCGGTACTCCGGCAGATTCTAACGCGCCATTTACAAACCAGTCTTTTTTGGCTTTGTGACCATTTTTACTGGCATTATTGACTAAATCGATTGCTGCAACAATCTTCAGGCTTTCTTTATCCAATAATACGTAATCAAGCTGTTTATTTTGCGCTTTAGCAAGTGCACTGCGACGCGACTTGTCATCGGTGCCCGGTTGAAAATCTAAAACATCAACCAACCTAACGCGACTTACAATTTTGTAGTCAGAGCCAATCGCTTTTTCCAGCAAATTTAAAAACGCCGTTTCTACCTGAGTAAATAACGATTTTTTTTGTGTAAACGGGTAAGGATTTCCCGAATGGGTAAATTTTGACGCAACAAATGCCGCCATAACCACTAACACTAGAATTAATAACGAAACAAGTTCCATAGATACTCCAAATCAAAACTTTGACGCAAACTTTTTTAAAATGAATTAAGCAATAAAAGTGCCAAAACTTTATTACTACATCGATTGGGTTTTATGGGAATTTTGTTGGCTTAACAGCGCTACTACTTGTTACTCGCGCAGATACTGGGTAAAATTCAAGATTCCGTTGTGCTCATTCGAATTTGGGGTTTGCCGACTCGCTCTGTTCGGTATCTAGATTGACGCAATAAAATAACAATAAATGGTGTTACTTATGCGCTTGGCTCGACTTTGCTTGTTTAAAATGACAAATAAAAACACGTTTAGTAAAAACGTACAAACTTTTGTTAGTTCAATAATCGCAGCTTCTTTTGTTGCGTTCACACCCGTGGCGGCTGTTTCGGCTAACACATTGCTTATTCTCTCAGACGACCTTAAGGTTTGTTCCAGTGAAAATCAACGTTTCTGTACGAAAGAAGGTAAAGAATCGTTTTCCGATGATGTAAAACAAAAAGCAATTTTTGATATTACCGATGAAGCACTGTTACGGGTTTCTGAGTATGCTTGGACTGAACAAGACGAGTTAAAGAAACAAGTTGCTGATATTCTAAAAGCGGTAAAACCTAAGTTTGAGAACAAAACACTAACTGAGCGCCAGTTTGTAAGAGCGCTGCGTGGTGTATCAATTGAAGTCGGCACAGAGACGGTTTCAGGTCGTGATATTTGGCAAAGTTTGTACGAATTTGAAAAGCGCAACTTATTCGATTTGTTAGAGCAAAAGCAGGCTGAAAGTCGCTCTAAACGCAAAAAAACCGAAGTTAACTGGGCGCAAAGCACAAACTTAGAGGCAACACTTGCTTACCAAAAGTTATTTGATTTAAGTGTTGAAATTTCAGGTCCTAAGCGCAAACCGCGTATTGCTGTAGTAACAGGCACAGATCGCGACCCTTATGCACGCGTTGACTATTATCTAGGGTTGTTTGAACAAATTGGTTTTGAAGCGACCTGGTTGCCAATTGATGCAGCAATGCAAACGGCGATTACGGCAAAAGAATATGAAAAGTCGTCTTGCGATAGCCTAGAAGAGTTCCAAATAAAGCGTTTAGCGAGCTTTCGCCGTGAAGTACTTTACCCAGATTTATATCGTCAGCAAGTAAGCGAATGCAAAAAGTCGTCGCCATTAATTGACACAATCAAGCGAATGGATGCGATTTATATTGCTGATGGTAGCCCGCTATTAAGTTACCACGCGTTTTACACGCCAACCGGTGCACCAAGTGAATCGCTTACAAAAATCATTGATATGTTTAATAAAAATGAAGTGTTAGTTGCGGTTGAAGGTGGCAGTGTAAATGCGATCACCAATGCTAGAAAACCACTTAGCATTTTGGCGGGCGCTGTTAATGAAATTAATACGATTGTGCCTATGTCTTTCGCATCTGGCCATGACGCATGTAGCTTAGGTGCTGATTGTATTGCACTTGAAAGCGAACGTGACTTTACAGTTGTTGAATCACCAATTCTACCATTACTACCGTTTGGTATTGTTGACACTCAAGTATCGAAACGCGGTAAACAATTACGCGGTCTACATGCTGCATTATTTAGTGATAATCAGCGTATATTTGGTTTAGATGATAAAACAGCTGTCGTTGTTACCAATCAAGATAATAACCTTGAGCTAGAAGTGATTGGCTCAGGCGGTATGTGGTTGTTTGAAGTAAACAGAGAGAATAATGAAGGTGGTGTACGCGAGTTTACAAGTCACTACTTTACACATGGTGATCATATTGCAATGCGCAGCGGTGGCGTTTCGGTGGAGTTCCCAAGTTGGAAGTATGCAACTCAGTTAAATGGGTCTCAGCCACAAGTAACTTCAGCACAGGCACTATCTCGTAACAACTTCTTCAAGTTGAACGAAATGATGTGTCAAACAGGTGCTAAGCAGGCACTTGGTAACGACCGAATTAATGAGCAAGACGTTAGTTTATCAATTGCACAAAGCAGTTCAGCATTGGCACGCTTAGGCGTAGCTAAAGTACGTGGCGGTGAGTTTAGAGTATGTTCGCTTTCGCAAGTTGCAAATAAGCTGACGGTTTCACCAAACCTATAACTTTGCGTGGTGAGCTATAACTTGAACTATAGTTACATATTATGAATAGCTCACTTTCAAGCTTTTGGGTAATCGCCCTTAACCGATTAATTGACCGCCTTGGCACAGGTAAAGCTGGGGCGGTCATTTTTGTTTTAATTCAATTAATTGCGTTAGCGGTAGCCTGCACTTATTACTATATCTCGTTAGGCGAAGTGCCTTGGTTAGAAGTTGTGGGCATGTTGGTATTTGCTTCAATTCTAGCGCCATTATTTATCATTTCTATTTTTGATATTAACCATCAATTGAGTGCTTCCAATCACTATATTGAAAGTGCTACCAAACAAGAAAAGCTGCTCAACCAAAGCCTAAAAGAAAACATTCGTCGTTTAAATAATGAAATTGACGACAGGAAATTGGCATTCCAAGCAAAGCGCCGAGCGATTGAAGAGTTGCGCCGAGAAATTGCTGAACGTAAACGGACACAACAAGAGCTAGATGAGCAAGAAGTGCTGTTGCGCTCAATTGTGGACTCATCTCCCGACTTATTTTATTACCGCGATAACTCAGGCCGCTTTGCTGGTTGCAACAGAATGTTTGAAGAGGTGATGGGGTTGTCGTCAGAACAACTTATTGGACGTCGCGCGGATGATATTTTTGGCAAAGGGTTAACACCATCGGTACTTAACACCGATAACGAAGTTCAGCAAAACCATGTTTCTGTCACGCTAGATGTAAGTTGCCAAGTTAATAAAGAATTACGCTGGTTTGAAATGCGTAAGGTACCGTTCTTTAATCCAAATAACGAATACATAGGCCTGCTGGGTTTTGGTCGAGATATCACTTCGCGTAAGCGCGCAGAGCAAGATCTCGAAACTGCATATAAAGACAAGGGTAAATTTATTGCAACCCTGAGCCATGAGTTACGTACACCACTTAACGGTATTGTTGGTTTAACTCGCATGCTACTTGATACCGAGTTAAACGATGATCAGCGCAGCTGGTGTAACACAGTATTTTCGAGTGCAGAAACCCTTGGCAATATATTCAACGACATAATCGACCTTGATAAGGTGGACCGAGAGCAATTAGACATTGCATGTGAGAGCGTCAATCTTGCTGATTTTCTCAATGACATCTTTAATTTTGGCGGCTTAATCGCACAACAGAAAGATCTTGAATTTAAAGTACACCAAGACGGCGTGTTTGATGTACATGTGGAAATCGACCCGACCCGTTTACGCCAGGTATTGTGGAATCTTATTAATAATGCGGTGAAGTTTACGCAGCAAGGAACCGTCACACTCGATTGTAAACGCGTCTATCGCGGTAACACATCTTATCTCGAAATTAGTGTGAGCGACACAGGTATTGGTATCGCCAAGGATGAGTTAAGCCGAATCTTCGATTTATACTATAAGGTGCCTGATTTATCAGGAGGCAACGCACTTGGCTCTGGAATTGGCTTAGCGGTGTCACGTGCACTTATTTTGGCTATGGAAGGCGATATCCATGTTGATAGTAATGAGGGAGAGGGCAGTACCTTTAGTATTGAAATTCCATTGTTATTAACCGAGCAGCCAGTGCAACAAGTTTATGATGGGCGCCCACTAAATATATTATTAGTAGAAGATGTGCCGCTTAACGCAGATATCGCAATTAACTTGCTAGAGCAGCGTGGTCACGATGTGATTTGGGCGGAAACAGGTGAAGATGCACTTTCGTTTATTGAAACCGAAGATGATCTAGATTTAGTGCTGCTCGATATGCAATTGCCCGACATCAATGGCGACCAAGTGGCGCGAATTGTGCGTTCACGTGAAGAGTTTGACCATTTACCATTAGTTGCATTAACCGCAAACGTGCGCCGCGCTGAGGAAGATTTAGCAGGCGTTACTATGCAAGGATCATTGGCTAAGCCGATTAATACACGAAAGCTTGATGGAGTACTTGCAGAATTATTCCCTCATTCAACCAAAGAGGTTGAATTAGAAGACAAGAGTTTCGATAAAAAATCTACGCTGATTACAACACAGGATAGTGAATTACTGGATGTTGAAACATTAGAAGATTTTGTTGAGTCTATGGGCGCTCAGTCTTTCTTACGTGGTGTGCAGTTGTTTGAAAAGCTATGGCCAAATTACTTAAAAGAGCTGGAACAAGCCCTTGAGCATAAGCAATACAGTGAATACAAATCAGTTGCTCATAAACTAAAAGGTGCGGCAGGCTCAGTGGCTTTAAAAGTAGTGCAACAGCTCGCGAAGCGAATGGAAGACAATGCTGAAACTGCTGAGGATAGCCAATTAGCACAGTGGTTGATTGAATTAGTTTCAGATATAGAAAAAGGGCTTAAAGCCCTTCATCAAGTATTGGATTTAGCTGATTAACTAATTAGTCAATCTTACCAATAAAGCGGTAACCTTCACCATGAATTGTGCTGATAAGCTCTGGTGTGTTTGCTTCGCTTTCGAAATGCTTACGAATACGGCGAATCGTTACATCTACTGTTCTGTCATTAGCGCGTAATTCACGGCCTGTCATGTGCTTGATTAGCTGATCGCGGCTAAAGATACGACCCGGAGCGTCAAGCATTAAACGTAATGCGCGATATTCACCTTTAGGTAAGCGCTTAACGTCACCTGTTGGCGAAGTTAAACAACGGCTATTTTCATCAAGTTCCCAGCCATTAAAGGTAAGAAGGCCAGAACTATTGCTTTCGATTTCGTCGCCATTTGAGTTAGTGCGCGTTAAAAGGTTACGTGCACGAATTGTCAACTCGCGTGGGTTGAATGGTTTGGTAATGTAATCGTCTGCACCAATTTCTAGACCAAGAATACGATCTACGTCGTTGTCACGACCAGTTAAAAAGATAAGACCAATATTACGTTGCTGACGAATTTCGCGTGCTAAGATTAAGCCGTTTTTCCCTGGCAGATTGATGTCCATGATCACCAAGTTAATATCATCATTTTGTGAAATACGCTCGTGCATTTCTTCACCGTCAATGGCTTCTAGCACTTTGTAGCCCTCAGCTTCAAATAAGCTGACAAGATTTAACCTAGTTACGTCTTCATCTTCGACGATTAAAATCACAGGCGTTTGCATTCTTATTTAACCCTTATAGGTAAATTAAAATTATTTTCAGTAACTACTTACATTTTAGGATTATAGGGGCTAACACATTAGTAAACAAGTTTTCACGACTAGTGAAAGGGTACATTTGTGAGCTTAGGGGGGATTTTGCAATAATTTGTCGAAGTTAAGGTTTATGATGCGGATTTTTAGCGTATTGCTTGATAAATTATGCGCACTATTTGCCATGTCATAACCAAGCATTGCATCGTTCTCAAACATAGACATTAGTCGAGTGCTCGCTTAAATAAGCGCGTTTAACAGAATTAAAATGCTGCGTTTTTGTGTTGATTTATCGCTTGACGTTAACACGAGTTTGTTGCACATAAATTGATCGCGCTAATAAGTCTAACTAAAAACCAGAATGCAACTTGTTATCACACACTCAGGTTATTTAATAAGATGCTACTTTTGCTAATGCCAATAAACGTGCATTAAAACTAATGATGTTTTCGTCTAACTTGGTTTGGTTTATGTGCATACGTATTTTCTTTTGTTCTTGCACTAATGCCATCAGGGCGCCTGCGCTTAACGTTGATTCTTGTTCGCCAACGGTAATTGTGTGATTCGTTATTTTCTCTAAATAGCGGTCGGTATTTTTAATGTCTTTTGATAAGTATAAATACGAGCACTGTTTTAGTTTATCTAAATCTAAGGTGTCAATAACCTGCAGGGAAAAGTTAAGCCTTTGACGTAGCACCTGCTGTTGCGCATTGATCAATTCACCAACAGGGCCTAATTGTTCAGCAAAACAAAAAGTTATTTCGTAAGGTTTATGATTTGGATCTGTGTAGCGTACGAAAGAAGGAATTTGCATTAAGTAGGCCGCCCGCAATTGCTCCGCGGTTTTGGCTGATACAAATGAGCTGAATAATCCAATAATAACAAGCAGTAGTAAACGCATTACTGAACTCCTTGTTTGATTGGTAATTCAATTACGAAATGCGCACCAGTTTGTACTTCGGTATCGAGTTTAATACTGCCATCAAGCGCTTGGGTTACCAAGTTATAAACTAAATGCAAACCAAGGCCACTGCCACCTTCGCCACGGCGTGTTGTAACAAACGGGTCGAAAATACGATTGCGAATACTAATTGGCACACCATGACCATCGTCTTGGTAGTCAATTATCGTAGCATGTTCGTTTGCCGATACCGTTATGACAATATTACCTTGCTGCTCGGGGCCAAATGCATGGATTAAACTATTGCTAATCAGATTTTCAATAATTTGCTGAATAATTGGCGGCTTTGTCCAAATTTCAAGGTGTGTATCACCTTCAATACTTACCTGGTGTGGGAATTTGGTTAATTCACTGCTAAGTGTAGTAATGACCTGATTAATAAAATCGTGAAGGTGGATTAATTTATCTTCTTGCGTTTCGTGGGTAACAGCAAGTTGCTTAAAGCTTGAAACCAGTTCAGCAGCGCGATTTAAATTACGGTAAATCAAATCTAAGTTTTCAACACCATCTTCAATAAAGCGGCTCATATGAGATGACGTAAGGGTTTTATTTTCGAAATTAACTCTAAGCTCTTCAAGTTTGTCTTTTAGCAAAGTAGAGCCAGTAATACCCAATCCAAGCGGGGTATTTACTTCGTGTGCAACGCCAGCAACCATTTGCCCAAGCGATGCCATTTTTTCGTTTTCGACAATTTTTGTTTGGTACTGGTGCATTCGCTCAAGCGTGCTGAGCAGTTCTTGGTTGGCCTCCTTTAAGGCCTCAGTACGCTGGTTAACTTTCTGTTCAAGGTTTTGGTTTAACAGTCTTATTTCTTGCTCATCTTTTTTCTGACGTTCTAACTGCGCTAGCGTTCTGGCAAATAAGGTATTGATGCTCTTAGCCAACAAATCAAGCTCAGTAATTTTGGCAGTAGGTACAATGACATCGTAATTTTTGTTTTTTGAGACATCTTTAACCACTGTACTGAGTGCTTCAATCGGACGTGAAAAACGACGCTGAAAGGTGAGCGTTATCAGTAATACAGAAAGTAAAATTACAACGCCGACAACAACATCAACTGAAATTCTATTTTTTAGCGCTTCTTGAATCGGCGCATCGGTTCCCAGTATATACACATAACCGTCAATTTTAGGGTTAGCACTAATTACATTATCGTTGTCATCGGTTCTAATTGGGTAAATTACTTCAATATTATCGCCATCGATATTTGAGCTTACTCGGTTAGTGAGCTTTTTGACTTTTGAAGCTATAGGAGGGTTTTCACCAGTGTTGTAGGTTGCGAAAAGTGAGATTGCACCACTAAACTCATCCACTTGATAAATGTGAATGTTTTTAATGTAATCAATCTTTTCATAGGCTTTTAACTGCTTTTGCATTTCGTCTTGATCGAGAAATACTACAGGCACATAAGCATTAAAAGAGATAATGCCGGCAATCGTATTTAGCTCTTCAATCAGATTCTTTTTCTGATTAGAGACGTCTAATACTGTACTTACGATAACCGAAAGCAATATGCTTAAAGAGGTGATGACAATCACCGCACGGCTTAACGCCTTTCTAATTGTTATTGTTTTATGATTATTTTGCATATGGCATTAAGTTTTCAGGGTTAATTTTATATTACTGAGCGCCATCACGTTAAGCAAATTTATTAAATACGCAAGAATATAAATTGGCGCTATTGCAAGTTTAGACGTTAATTTGGTGGATAATCAATAAGGTTATGGAAAATAACAGTTTGGCATTGTGGCAAATATATCAAACAGCGAGATTTAGTCAGTTTTCGCTCGACTTGCGGTCTAACCGTGTTTTAGTCGTTTTGAGTGTTTGGAATGCGCACGGAAAAACCTGCTCAGCCATGCAAAATCGCAAACTAGCGGCCTTTGTTGCTGCGCTACTTAGAAAGCGAGGAGTTCAGTTTCAAACCCTTTGGGGCGGCTCAGAGAATATGTGCTATCGCGAATTAACTTTTGCTTTTTATGTAAGTAATACAAACGATGCGTATGCCTTTGCAAGACTCGCTAAGCAAAAGGCGTTTTATATTGTGAAAAATCGCAAACTTACCTTATGTGCGACAAATAAACGCTATTTTCCAAAAACGCTTGGCAACGTAAAAGAATATTTGGTTGCTGTGCCGAAAAGGCAGTTAATCTATGCTAGTAATCAGGCAATTGCTGAATAAATCGTGAATTTTTTGTTGTCTTTTAGTTTGCTGAAGTCACCAAACTCATCACGCAATGCATCGGCATAGGGTAAAAAGCTGTTAGCAACAATAAGCAATTCACCGCGTTTATTTAAACGCTTTTTTGCATCTGCGATAAACAGTTGGGTGATGTCGTAGTTAGTTGAAAGACCTGTATGAAATGGTGGATTAGAGGCAATATAGTCAAATTTTGCATCAATTGATGAAATACCATCAGCCAGTTTTAATTCTGCATGTACCCCATTTTTGGCAAAGGTCAGCTCTGCAGCTGCCAATGCAAGTGCACTTACGTCTGATGCAATAATCTTACATTCAGCATAATGCTTGGCTAAAAATGTAGAAATAACACCACAGCCGGTTGCAAAGTCTAGAAGTGTTTTAGGCTTGTTTAGCTTAATTGTTTCAAGCAGCAACTCTGTACCTTTATCAAGTTCGCCGTGGCTAAATACGCCAGGTAAAGTTACTAAGCTAAGCGGTGTTCCCGCAACATTGATTTCAAACTGTTTTGCGTAGCTGGCTATTTGGAAATCAGGGTTAACGGTTAAACCTGTGAACTGAAACAAACTGCAATGACGAGCAGAGTCGACTTTACGGGAAAATTGCGCATCTGCTTTAAGTTGTTTTACAACAGACTTAACACCACCTTTGTTTTCACCAACTACCAATAAGCGTGTTGACTCTGTACTGATAGCACGAATGTTATCAAGCAACATTTGCGCTTCAGCTTTTGCTTTCGGATAGTAAAAAATTACCAAATCGAATTGCTTTTTAGGCAAGCTAGCTGCAATTATTTGTTCAAAATTATCGTTTTGAAATTGGGTTCTGTTGGTCAATATGCTGGTAAACCCGGTGACAGATGCGTTCGGGTACAGGTCGCACAGCTGCTCAGCAAAGCCATCGTTTACATGGTTTACTAATAAAACAGATTCGGCTTCTAAGTATTCTTGATTGCGAATTAATACTTGGCTGGCAGCTGATAGCATAGTGTTATACCTTTCTTTCGAACATTAAGTCCCAAACACCATGGCCTAATCGGTGGCCGCGCTGTTCGAATTTAGTCAATGGACGGTCGTCCGGACGCGGTACGTAATCGTTAGTTTCTGATTGATTTTGGAACTTTTCAGCCGCAGTCATCACTTCTAACATGTGCTCAGCGTAGTTTTCCCAGTCAGTTGCCATGTGGAAAACACCACCGATTTTAAGTTTGCTGCGCAGGTTTTCAACGAATTCAGGTTGCACAATACGACGTTTGTGGTGGCGCTTTTTATGCCATGGATCAGGGAAAAATAACTGTAACTTAGCGAGTGAACCATCGGCAATACAGTCGGCAAGTACTTCAACTGCATCGTGCTCATAAACACGCAAGTTTGTTACGCCGGCTTCGCTTGCATCCATTAAACATGCACCTACACCTGGGCGGTGAACTTCAATACCGATAAAGTTTGTATCTGGCGCATTTTTTGCCATTTCAACTAAAGACTTACCCATACCAAAGCCAATCTCAAGCACAACTGGGTTGTCATTGCCAAACACTTTGGTGAAATCAAGCAGGCCGTCTTGGTGGTTTAATCCCATAGTCGTCCAGTTATCTTCAAGTGCTTTCGCTTGCCCTTTGGTTAAACGACCTTCGCGTTTTACAAAGCTGCGAACTTTACGAATGTATTTACCTTCTTGTTCTGCTTGCTCTAAAGCAGTTTTAGATGTATCGCTCATATCTCACCGACGTTGAAAATTTGGTGGCGTATTATCCCCGCAACTTGCTTTTAGCTCAAGTAATCGAACGCCTTTTTTATAATAAATAGCAACAATTCCTTGAATTTTCAGTTTGCCTTTATAGACTGGCGACGATTTTGATGAAATCTATTTAGGGTCGTGCGTGAAAATAGAAAAGAAAGAAAGAGAGTGGTTTTCTAACCAAGTGGTTGAATGGTATCACTTATATGGTCGAAAAACGCTGCCATGGCAACTCGGCAAAACGCCATATAAAGTATGGGTGTCGGAAATTATGCTGCAGCAAACCCAAGTGATAACGGTTATTCCATATTTCGAACGCTTTATGGCAAGCTTTCCTACAGTGCAGGATTTAGCGCAAGCAGACGAAGATCAAGTACTACATCATTGGACTGGTTTAGGATATTACGCACGTGCTCGCAACTTGCATAAAGCTGCAAAGATTATTGTTGAGAAATACAACGGGCAATTTCCAGAAAAAATTGATGAAGTTATTGCATTGCCAGGCATTGGCCGTTCTACTGCGGGCGCTATTTTGTCACTATCACTTGGCCAACATCATCCGATTTTAGATGGCAATGTTAAGCGCGTATTGGCGCGCTTTTTTATGGTGTCAGGTTGGTATGGTGAAAAGAAAGTAGAAACCTTATTGTGGCAGCTTTCAGATCAAGTGACACCAAAAGGCAATGTTGTTGAGTTTAATCAGGCGATGATGGACTTAGGAGCCAGTCTTTGCTCTCGTACCAAGTTTGATTGCGACCCTTGCCCATTAGTTGATAAATGTGGCGCACATAATGCGGAACGCGTAAAAGAGTTCCCGAACCCAAAACCGAAAAAAACAAATCCAACTAAGTCCTGCCTAATGGCAATTGTTAAAGTAAATAACCAAGTGCTAATGGAAAAGCGTCCATCATCGGGTATTTGGGGTGGGCTATTTGGCTTTTTTGAATTTGCTAACGAAAGTGAATTAGAAAATTGGTTGTTAAGCAATGGGTTGGCAGGTGAAAAAACATATCTAGATGAGTTTAAACATATGTTTAGTCATTTTAATTTAATGATTACACCTGTTGTGATTGACGTTACTAAGCTGCCATTGAATGTCGCTGAAAAAGAGGTTTTGGCGTATAACTTAACGCAGCCACAAGAAGTGGGGCTTGCTACGCCTACAAAGAAAATAATTAAAACTTTAACCAGAAAAGGGTAAACTGAAAACAAAGTTTACAGTGAGATTGATTATGACACGTACCGTTTTTTGTCAAAAGCTACAAAAAGAAGCAGATGGCTTAGATTTTCAACTTTACCCAGGTGATGTGGGTGAACGCATCTTTAATAACATTAGCAAAGAAGCATGGGCTCAGTGGCAACACAAGCAAACTATGCTAATTAATGAAAAACATCTGAATATGATGGACCCAGAACATCGTGGGTTTTTAGAGGAGCAAATGGTTGGCTTCTTGTTTGAAAACAAAGATGTTGAAATTGAAGGTTACAAACCGGTAGAAAAATAAAAAGGCGCCAATTGGCGCCTTTTTTGATTTTTGTTCGCTGCTTTTATTCGTTATTCAGGCTATTTTTCAAATAGTCATGGATAAACTCATTCGCTTCAAAGAAGCTGCGTTCAAGCTCATCAGCGTAATGTGTTAAGGTTACGCTAGCGATGTCTCTTTCTTGATTAACAAGTGTTTCAATCGCTTGAGCTGCATTGGCAACGCTCACTGCGCCAATGGTTTGTGCTGTTGATTTTAATTGATGTGCGAGCTTACCTGCTTGCTCTACATCTTCTTGTTTTAACGCACGTGAAATATCAAACGCGAGATCTTGCCCGTGTTTAGCAAACATATCTAAATAATGTTGATGTTGCTGTACATCATTTCCAACATAACTGATTAACTTTTCAATTAAAATAGGTGTGGCAGTGGTTTGTGCTTGTCCTTGCGGAAGCCATTTATCCATTAGCTCTTCAAGTACATTTAGCTCAACTGGTTTAGTAATGTAGTCGTTCATGCCGCCTTCAATACACTTTTCTCGCTCACCTTTTAGGGCATTAGCAGTAACTGCAACTATGGTAGTCGCAGTTTTTAGGTCTTTACGATACGGAGACTCTTGTCTAATTTTACGCGCTAAATCATAACCAGACATTTTAGGCATATGTAAATCGGTTAATACAAACTCGTACTGGCCGTTTTTCCACATGTCAAAACCTTCTTCACCATTCGAAGCAATATCTACACTGTAACCAAGTAAGTTAAGCTGGTCGCAAATCACTTGTTGGTTCATTAAATTATCTTCAACTAATAATACTTGGCAATGCCCTTTGCTTTGGTGATTCGTTAACGGGCTAATTTGTTTTTTAGTATTAATAACTTTAGGAGACTGCAACCCAGCAGCAATTAACAATGAATTAAAAAAGGCTGTTTTACACAGCGGCATTGCTGAAAGGTAAAATAGGTTGTTTAAATTTAGTTTGGCTTCGGTTAAGCGGCCTAAAACAATTGCTTGCTGTTTATGCTCTTCTAAGTTGTAGGCAATTTTACGTAGCAGCTTATTTGCTTCATCCATGTCATGTGTGCCATCAAGCACCCAGATCAGACCCTGTTTAGTTTGCCATTCGGCAAGCTCATCAGATATTTGATTGAACGGTGTTACCTGTGCCCCTAAATAGCTTAGGTAAGATTGTAAGCGCTGCTTATTAATGTCTGTTGGGCTAAAGAGTGCAATTTGACGCTTTTGTAAACGTCCGCGGTTACCTTTTTTCGCTTCTGAATCTTTGGTGAAAGGAATGCTCACAATAAACTCACTGCCAAGACCAAGCTCAGAACTAACGCGAATGGTGCCGTACATTAATTCCGTTAAGCTTTTACAAATTGAAAGGCCTAAGCCAGTACCGCCATATTCACGAGTGATGCTCTCTTCAGCTTGGCTAAAGGGTTGGAAAATACGCGCAAGTTGCGTTTTATCCATGCCTTTACCGTTATCGCTAATAATAAAATCGATAGTATCGAAATCATGGCTATTTGAGGCAAGTTTGGCTTCAATAGACACTTGTCCTTGCATATCACTATTTGTTTGCGTGAATTTAATTGCGTTTGAACACAGGTTATATATTACTTGGCGCACGCGCACGGCATCACCAAGCACAGATTCTGGGATTTCAGGGTCGATAAATAACGAAAGTTCCAAATCACTCTTGTGTGCGATAGAGCTCATTACTTTTGCAACTTCTTCAACAACATTAACAACACTAAATGGTTTGTTTTCAACCGTTAGTTTGCCAGCTTCAATTTTAGAAAAGTCTAAAATGTCGTCCAAAATTCCTAACAGCGAAAAAGCAGATTCACGAATAATGCTACTAAGCCTGTGCTGAGAGCCCGTTAAGGTTGTATTGCGTAATAAATCAATGGTGCCAATGACACCATTCATTGGTGTACGTATTTCGTGGCTCATGGTTGCGAGAAACGTTGTTTTAGCTTCGCTTGCACGCTCAGCAACTTTAATTGCTTTTTCTAGTTCTTGGGTGCGCGCAACTACCTGATGCTCAAGGCTAGATTGTAAGTCTTGTAAATCGTTTTCAGCCTTTATATGTAATTGCTCGCTCTTGTTTACCGCATCAAGTAGCAAGTTAACGCGCTCAGCAGTGGGGGCAAGACCTAACCCGATATTTGTATCGACGCGAAGTTGATAATCACCTTTTTCAGTAATGACGCTAATTTCTTTATCTAGCTTTTCTGTATTCGAGATGATTTTTCGTGAAAGTGCGGTCGGTAAAAAGGTAAAACAAAAAATGCCGCTTAAAATAGCTAATGCTGTCCAAAGGTATGCTGCGGTTGGCGAAGTAACGGTATTTATGATTTGTGATGGTTTTTTGTATTCGATAACAAGTAAGCCATGGTTCTTTCCTGCAAGGGTTAATTTTTGGCTTACGGTAATGGCGTTATCTGTTTCGATTGCGGCGGTTTTGTTTTCAGGGTTTGAAAAGTTGCCACCAGTTTTACTGATTAGCTGTAACTCGTCACGTTTTAAGTTGTAAAGGTAGTAATCAATTCCTTTATCTACGGATTTTAGAGAATGAAGAATTTGAATCGCATTATTAAAACCAAATCGGGTGATGGCATCAACCAATGGTCTATCGACTTTATCTGCAATGGTTTGAATATCGAGTTTGGTGTAGCTGGAGAGTTGTGGTTCGTTAGTTTGTATTTTGGAAAAGCTGTTTATTGCCATATATAACGATGCGGCAAAAATTATAAAAACAGTGGCATTAATTGTATGAATAGCTTTTAGCGATAAAAACTTGTTAGTAAGCATTTTAAAACCTTACTCCAGTTATAGGGGCTTCTTTGGATATTATTGTTGCTTTATTTGTACAAGGCCAAAAAATTATGTTCTTGACCCAATTACTAGTACAAAATACCGATAAATCTTACTATTACATACGAACTTAGCAAAGTGAATTCATTTGTAGTGCTTTGTTTGTGTTCAATTTGGCGGATAAGTGTGCAAACGAAAATGAATGTTGAAAAAAGTGTTGACTTGAAGCGGTAAAACCCGTTTAATACGCCGCACGCCCAGACAGGCAGAACGCAAAAGCAAGATGCAAGTAGCGCTCAAATGTTTAGTAAAATTAGTTTTACGTAATGCCCAAGTAGCTCAGTCGGTAGAGCAATTTGGAATAGCATTGAAAATCCTTTTTAGGTTTTCTATTTTACCGAATTAAAAAGCCCAGATAGCTCAGTCGGTAGAGCAGAGGATTGAAAATCCTCGTGTCGGTGGTTCGATTCCGCCTCTGGGCACCATCTTTTAAAGATGACCAGTTTTAGTGTGCCTGCTTAGCTCAGTTGGTAGAGCAACTGACTTGTAATCAGTAGGTCGCCAGTTCGACTCCGGCAGCAGGCACCATTTATTTGCTCGTAAGAGTGTACTTTAGCAGTGCTAAAATAGCTAATGCATTAAAGCGCCCAGATAGCTCAGTCGGTAGAGCAGAGGATTGAAAATCCTCGTGTCGGTGGTTCGATTCCGCCTCTGGGCACCATCTTTTAAAGATGACCAGTTTTAGTGTGCCTGCTTAGCTCAGTTGGTAGAGCAACTGACTTGTAATCAGTAGGTCGCCAGTTCGACTCCGGCAGCAGGCACCATTTATTTACTCGCAAGAGTGTACTTTAGCAGTACTAAAACAGCTAATGCATTAAAGTATCCAAATAGTTCTTTGATAGAGTAATTTGGATTTGTATTGAAAATCCTTATTTTGATTTTTTATACAATTAAAGCGCCCAGATAGCTCAGTCGGTAGAGCAGAGGATTGAAAATCCTCGTGTCGGTGGTTCGATTCCGCCTCTGGGCACCACTTATTCTGAAACCCTGACCTTTAGGTCGGGGTTTTTTTATGTCTGAAATTTCGTGTTTGGCGAAATCTCATTATACCAATTGCATTAATTGATAGGTCACTTATTGCGACAGAGAAACGGTTCATAAACAAGGCGAAAAATTTAACATGTAGTTGTTCTACATAAGAATTTTTTAACGCAGTTAATGAGGCGTTTAACTCGCTAGAATGACAAAGTAGTTAATAAAATTGGTACGAGTTCGATGAGAAAATACCTCCTTGTATTTTCCAAGCCATGCTGCGCATGTTCAAAATTGTTCCTGACAATTGTGTCCGCCTCAATTGCTGAGTACCACTTATTTTAAGTTCCTATCTGTATTTATTTTTTCTTTTAACTTATGTCTTTGTAAGTGACTGTTTTAAATTGACTTTAATCTCTTTTATCTATTGGCGACTAGTTCAATTCTCCATTTGCTTTTCTCGTACTCGATTAAGTTTTGACGGTTAGCCATAATGATCTTATTGGCAGGTGTTTCTGTATTAGCAATGAATGTAAGTCTATGTAAAGTTTATTGAGACACTTCTTAGACAATTACTAAACTATGATATTGAAGATATTTATTCTCTAGTGAGAAGACACCATGGGCAACAGGTTGAAGCCGCTTTTCAAAGTAAATCTCGCTGTAGGTTTACTGATAACATTAGCTGGCTGTAATACAACAAATAAAATAACGTCAGATTATCGGGCTAACATAAATACCCCCGAAGCATGGCAGGCGCAAAGCCAATACTTGGCTGTGAAAGGTAATTGGTTGAACGAATTGCAAAATACGCAAGCGTTCGAGTTGGTTGAAAAAGCACTTGTGAATAACCGCAGTTTGCAGCAAAAGGCATTAGATATTGCCGTTTCGAAGCAACAACTTATCGTGACTGGTAGTGATTTATGGCCAACACTTGATTTATCGCTTGCAAGTAATCGCCGCTATAATCCAACCACAGACAGCTACTCCAATGGTAATGGGCTAGACCTAAATTTATCTTATGAATTAGATGTTTGGGGAAAACTATCGGCAAAAGAGCGAAATGCTAATTTAAATGTGATGGCATTAGAGGCCGATTACTTATCGCAAAAACAAGCATTAATTGCTGCTGTCGTTAAAGCCTGGTTTGGCGTAATTGAGGCAAATAATCAAGTTGCACTTCTAAACGAACGGCTTGTGCTTGCGCAACAAAATTTAGAGATCATTGAGTCGGGGTACCGCCAAGGACTCAATGACGCACTGGATGTGTACTTAACACGTAACGAACTTAACAACGAAAAATCTCGCTTAGTTGCGCAGCAAAATACGCAAGTAGAGCGCATTAGGGATTTAGAGTTGCTGCTTGGTGACTACCCATCAGGTTTACTTTCGGTGACTGCTGAGCTGCCGTTATTAACATCAGATATTCCACTTGGTATGCCGTCAGAGTTAATCACTCGAAAGCCATCGCTTATTGCAAGTTGGTACAGTTTGCTGGCAAAAGATGCGGCGCTTGCCTATGCCCATAAACAGCGTTTCCCTAGTTTAAAACTGACCGGCAGCATTGGGCCAGATAGCAGTGATATCAGTGATTTGCTGGCTGGTGGTAATGTTGCGTGGTCGTTGGCGGGGTCACTTACTGCGCCATTATTTAATGCGGGCCGCTTACAAGCCAACGAAGAAAAAGCATTGCTTGAACTTAATAAACAAGAACTTAGCTATTTAGATACTCTCTATTTAGCATTCCAAAGTGTTGAAAATGGCATTTCAGCTGAGCGTAATTTGCAGCAAAGGTACGAATCAACTTTGCTCGCTGCTAATAACGCTAAGCTTGCTGAAACCTTATCATTTGAGCAGTACTTGAAAGGTTTGGTGAGTTATACCACGGTACTTGATGCGCAGAAGCGTTCTTTTGACGCACAAAGTAGCTTAATAACAATAAAAAATTTACTGATAGCAAACCGTGTTGACTTACATGTTGCACTCGGTGGCGATTTTAACGTCGCAGAAATAAAGGAAAACGCTAATGCCAATTAATAAAACACGATTCCCACGTTTTGTAATGCCAGTTTTAATTTTGATTTTGGCGGGCATTATCGTCAGTGTTATTTTTAAAAATCCACCCAAAGCAAAGCGTTTTGGTGGCGCTAAACAAGCGCAGCTTATTGTTGATGCAAAGACTATTGAACCGCGTTCTTACCGAGTACAGGTAGCAAGCTATGGTATTGTAAAACCGCGCACGCAAAGTGTTTTGGTGGCACAAGTGTCAGGCGAAATCAGCTTTATCAGCGATAGCTTGCGCGATGGTGGCTTTTTTGAAAAGGGTCAAATGTTACTCAGCATTGATGAGCGCGACTATCTTGCTGAAGTAAAAATTGCAGAGGCCAGTTTATTATCGGCAAAGCAAGCGTTAGTTGAAGAGCAGGCGAGAGGAAAACAAGCGCTGGCTGATTGGCAGCGTTTAGGAAGTGGCGATGCACCCAGTGATTTAGTGTTGCGTAAACCGCAATTAGCCGCGCAGCATGCCAATGTGTTGTCGGCGCAAGCAAAACTTGAAAAAGCACAGCTTGCGCTAGAGCGCACAAAAATTGTTGCGCCATTCTCTGGGCGTGTACTTAAAAAGCACGTTGATATTGGTCAGGTGGTGTCAAACAATACCCAACTTGCCGAGATTTTCGCCACCGATAAAGTCGAAATTCGATTACCGATTAATAATAAAGATTTAGCCTTTATAAATTTGCCAGAAGTGTATCAAAGTGGTGAAAAAACCAATCAAAATAGCCTTGTTACGTTTAATTCTGATTTAATTGGCGAGCAAACATGGCAAGGCACCTTAGTGAGAACGGAAGGGGCAATTAATGATGCGTCACAACAACTTTATGTAGTTGCTCAAATTGAAGACCCTTACTCAACGCCGGTATCGGGACAAAATCCAGTGAAAATAGGCCAATATGTTAGTGCAACTATTAAAGGTCGTGAAATTCCAAACGCCTTAGTCATTCCAAATAACGCGATTTATCAAGGTAGCTACGTTTATGTGTTGGATAAAGAAAATCAATTACTAAGAAAAGATATCTCTCTTGCTTGGCAGGGCGAAAGTGAGAGTTTGGTCGCGACCGGTTTAATGGCGAATGAGCGCTTGGTAGTAACACCGCTTGGTCAAGTAAGTAGTGGCACACGTGTTGCTGTTATTGGTGAAGCACCAGCAAAAAAACGCGACTCAGAGCAACGCGTAACTAAGTTAAAAGAAATTGCAAAACAGCGCGGAATTACCGTAGAGCAATTAAAAGCTGAACGTAAAGCCATGCGTGAACAGGAGAAAGCACTATGATCGCCTGGTTTACTCGCAATCATGTTGCCGCAAACTTGTTGATGATCAGCATTTTAATCGGTGGCCTGTTTTCGCTAACAACACAATTACCGCTTGAAGTGTTCCCGTCGTTTGAAACCGACCGCATTAGCGTCAGTATGTCATTGCGCGGCGCAACACCGGAAGATGTAGAGCAAGGTATCACTATTCGCATAGAAGAAGCGGTGCAGGATTTGGAAGGCATTAAAGAAATCCGCAGTCGCTCCTCTGAAGGTTCGGCGTCAGTCACAATCGAAGTCGATTCAGGTTACGATCCTCGCGATATGCTGGCTGACATAAAAAGTCGCGTAGATGCAATAAATACCTTTCCAAGTGATGCCGAAAAGCCAGTAGTATCTCTTGCCCAGCGCAAACGCGATGTGATTAACGTGACTGTGTCGGGCAATTATTCAGAGAAAGAAACCCGTGAATTTGCCGAAAAGGTTCGCGATGATTTATTACGTATTCCGGGCGTAACCCAACTTGAACTGGATGGTGTTCGGAACTATGAAATTGCGGTCGAAATAAGCCAAGATAAACTGCGCCAATATCAATTAAGCATTGCTGATATTAGTAATGCGATTGATCGTTCAAGCGCTGATATTTCGGCAGGTAATCTACGCTCAAGTGGCGGTGATATTTTACTGCGCTCAAAAGGGCAAGCGTATTACAAAGATGAATTTGCAAGTATTATTGTAAAGAGCTTGCCAGATGGCTCACTGATCCGTTTATCTGATGTGGCTAATATTCAAGATGGCTTTGAAGAGTCACCCGTTCGTACGCGCTTTAATGGTAAACAAGCTGCGTTTATTGAGGTGTATCGCATTGGCGACCAAAGTGCGATTGATGTGGCTGATAAAGTAAAAGATTATATTCAAAGTCAGCAAGGAAAATTACCGGCAGGGTACGAGCTAAGTTACTGGGATGATGACTCTGTTATCGTCAAAAATCGTATTTCAACATTAACCTCAAATGCAATGCAAGGCGGCATTTTAGTACTTGCTTTATTGACGTTATTCTTACGTCCCGCAATTGCGTTTTGGGTATTTATTGGTATTCCTGTGTCATTTATGGGCGCATTTTTAGCGATGCCACTTTTTGGTATCACACTTAATATTATGAGTTTGTTTGGCTTTATATTGGTACTTGGTATTGTTGTTGATGATGCCATTGTTACCGGAGAGAATGTTTATACTCACTTAAATGGCTCTGAGTCCGGAGAGGAAGCGGCCATAAAAGGCACACAAGAAGTTGCAACACCAGTAACGTTTGGCATCTTAACCACAGTAGCGGCGTTTTTACCGCTCGCATTTATTGATGGGGCTCGTGGCGCTTTATTCGCACAAATTCCGGTTGTTGTGATCCCTGTTCTGCTCATGTCGTTGGTGGAATCTAAATTTGTATTACCGGCTCACCTTAAGTACTTAAAATTGCGTAAGGAAAAAGGGCAGGTAAGCAAATTTAGTCAGTTTCAACAGAACTTTGCTGATGGCTTTGAACGCAAAATTTTCAAATACTACCGTCCTCTTCTAAATAAAGCGGTGAGTCATAAAGGCATCACATTATCTTTATTTGTGGCGGTGTTTTTTATTATTTTGTCATTGATTATGAGCGGCTGGACTAAATTTATTTTCTTTCCGCGAATTCCGAGTGAAACTGTGCGTGCAAACCTCACTTTACCAACAGGTACGCCTTTTAACGTGACGGCAAAATACATTGACTTAATGGCTGATAAAGCAGAGGTATTGCGAGAAAAGTATCGCGATCCCGATACCGGAGAGAGTGTTATTATAAATGTACTAGCTACCACGGGCGGACGCGGTGGCGCAACAAACACCGGTGGTGTGCGTTTTGAAATAACGCCACCAGAATCTCGCGCCCTTGATATTGGCTCGCGCGAATTGGTATCCGAGTGGCGCGGTTTAATCGGGCAAATTCCAGGTGCCGAAACGCTAACATTTAGAGCCGAAATTGGTCGTTCAAGCGATCCAATAGATGTGCAACTAACGGGCATGTCACTGACTACTTTGCAGGAAGTGGCGGACCAAGTTAAAAAGCATTTGGCAACGTACCCTACCGTTTTTGACATCGCAGATAGCTTAAGTGATGGTAAGCAAGAGTTACAATTGGAGCTTACTGCACAGGGTAAGGCGCTGGGTTTAACCCGTACGGATGTAACACGTCATGTACGAAATGCATTTTTCGGTGTTCAGGTGCAGCGTATTCAACGTGGTAGAGACGATGTGCGCGTAATGGTGCGTTTACCACTCAGTGAGCGCAGTTCACTCACTACATTAAATGCGTTGCTGATTGATACGCCAAGCGGTGGTCAAGTACCGTTAAATCATGTGGCAACATTAACTCCGGGTAAAAGCCCATCAAGCATTTATCGTATTGACCGTTTCCGTACGGTAAATATCACCGCGGATATTGAAAAAGCCAATACGAATATGACCGTGTTGCAGGCAGAGCTAAAAGACTTTTTAGATGGCTTAGTTGCAAAGTATCCTGGTGAGCGTCATTCACTGGAAGGTGAAGCAAAAGAGCAGCGCGAGTCGTTTAGTTCGCTTGGGTGGGCACTAATCTTCGTATTTTTTGTCATTTATGCGCTGTTAGCGATACCTTTTAAATCGTATATTCAACCGCTTATTGTAATGAGTGTAATTCCTTTTGGCATGATTGGTGCGGTGCTAGGCCATTGGATCATGGCAATGGAATTAACCATTATGAGTTTACTCGGTATGCTTGCGTTAATTGGCGTAGTGGTTAACGACTCCTTGGTATTGGTTGATTATATTAATAAACGACGAAACGATGGTCATGATCTTATGGAAGCCGTGTTAACTGCAGGTGTATCGCGCTTTAGACCAGTAATGCTTACAAGTATTACCACGTTCTGTGGCTTAATGCCGTTATTGTTTGAACAGCAAACTCAAGCGCAGTTTTTAATTCCAATGGCCGTATCACTTGGCTTCGGCATCATTTTTGCCACGTTAATTACGCTAATTCTGGTGCCAGTAAATTACTTAATTGTTGAGAAGTTAAAGACGGGGTATGCAAAACTAACCGAGACAAATCAGCAAACAGAGCTTAAGTAGCGAGTTACCTAGTGCACTAAATATAGCGTACTGAGTGTACTTAAATTTATCGCATTCGAATGGCTATATTTGAGACTTTACGCATATTTGGTTGGTACTAAATCTGTTGATGTTCCTGTTGCAATAGGTTCGTTAATCAAAAACGCCATTTATAAAAAGGAGCTTCGGCTCCTTTTTTATTATTATGATAAAAATTTTTCGTGATTACATTTAGTCACATGCCTTTTTCTATCTCACTGATAAATAAGTATTAAAAATACTATTGCAGTCAAATCAATAAACCTCTTATTAATATTTTGTATACAAAAGTGTAAAAAAGTATTAATTTATGTAGAAAGTATACAATATATTTTATATAAATTAACGCGTGTTACGAACTCTCACATCAGTAACACGTACGTAAATTATTTTTATAAATGGCGAGTAAAATAATGAAAACAAATAAATGGGGTTCTCAAACGGGCTTTAAAAAGGCATTACTACCTTTCACGATTTCTTCACTTCTGCTTGGTGCACCAGCACTTATGGCTGCCGAAGAAGATGCAGCAGCAGAACAAGTAGAACGTATTGCAATTACTGGTTCGCGTATTAAACGCGTTGATATGGAAGGGGCGTCACCGGTTATTTCAATTACTGCGGCCGATATGGAATTATCGGGCTTTTCAACAGTAAGTGATGTTTTACGTAACTCAACACTAAACAGTTTTGGCTCATTTGGTGGCGCATCAAACAATGGGTGGAGCTCGCAAGCGCAAGTTGCACTGCGTGGTGCCGATCCTCGTCAAACTTTGGTTTTAATCGATGGCGTTAGACTGACTAAATCACCAGTTACGGGCGGCTCTGCAAACTTAAACATGATCCCAACTGCGGCAATTCAGCGCATTGATATTCTAACGGATGGTGCATCGGCAGTTTACGGTTCAGATGCCGTAGCGGGTGTAATCAACGTAATTTTAAAACGCGATTATGAAGGTGCAGAGTTCTCAGCAAAACTTGAAACGCCAGACACAATCGATAGCGGCGATTCGCAGCGTTATACGTTTACAGCGGGTGGTTCGTCAGATAAAACATCGTTTGTATTTGCTTGGGAGCACTATAAAGAAGAGCAAGTTCTTTACGCTGACTTACCTTATGCTAAAGCGCAACTTAAAGAGGAAGGGTTAGATCCACGTTATCTTGATAACTGGCATGGTATTAGCCCAACAGGTCGCGCATTAGAGCAATGGAGTAACGGTTGGGTAACGCAATCGCTAAACCAAGAAAATAACTGTGATGTATATAACGGCCAAGGTTCTGGTACATTTATCGGTCCATTAACGCGTTTATCTGATGAGAGCTACTCGATTTGTGGTTACGACTGGACGCAAGCGGCACAAGTTTTACCAGAAACGCGTCGTGACTCTGTAATGGCTAACTTCACTTATTCATTAACTGAAGATACAAGCATGTTTGTTCGCGGTATGTGGATGAACCAAAACACAGTCGATGTTTCGGCAGGTGATCCTGCATGGTTCCCAGTAAATGACGCATTACCTGCACGCACAATTACCACATCAGATGGTACAACACTTAACTTAACGCCAGTAGAAGCGGGCGGTTGGTTTGGCTACCGTATGAATTCAGCGGGCGACCGTACTGCAGATCACAATGACAATTCGCTTGATTTAGCAGTAGGTTTTGACGGTAACTTTGGTGATATTTACTGGGATTTAAGTGCTAACTATGCGCGCTATGATGCATTTACTTGGGGCACAAATTACACAAGTACGCCACAGCTTTCAGGTTCAGTAGGTGGTTTTGATGACGACGGTGTATGGCAAGGTTGGGATCCGCGTGACCCTGAATCTCGTCCGCCAGCATCAGTATCAGCTAACTTTGATAAGTTCCGACGTGCAACACAAACAGCTGTTCGCGGTGGTTTACAATTTGATATCGTAGAATTGCCGGCAGGTGCACTGTCAACTTATGTTGGTGCATCACATACCCGTGAAACTTACTACAGCAAAATCGATGGTCAGGCTGAAGCGGGTAACGTAAGTGGCGGTAACGGCGGTAGCGGTGGTGTTGGTTCACGTACTGTTTCTGCAGCATTTACTGAGGTTGCTATTCCTGTTATTGAAGGCATGGAAGTGAAACTAGCCGCTCGTTATGACGATTACAGCGACTTTGGTGGCACATTTAATCCACAAGCAAATATTAGCTACCGTCCAATCGATAGCCTATTACTTCGCGCATCAATAGGTAGTGGTTTCCAAGCACCATTATTAACCGATTTATACAGCGATGTAGTGCGTGGCTATGCTGAAAACGAAGTCGATTTTATTGGCTGTTACCAAGATGGCATTAGTATTGGTGATTGTGAATATCGTACATCTTACTGGGCAAGTTCAGGTGGTAACCCAGACTTAGAGCCAGAAGAATCAGATAACACTAACCTGGGTGTAGTTTGGCAGTTCTCAGACGGTTGGTCTCTTTCAGCCGATTACTGGACGCTTGATGTAGAAGGTCGTGTAGATACGATTGACCATGAATTACTGCAAATTATGCAAATTCAAATTTGGGAAACTGAAGGCCAAAACGTACCAATTTCAGCGCGTTTACCGGGTGTTGATATTCTTTACCGTGGTGACAATGTTTCTGAAATTATTAGCCCATTAGCAAACGCTGGTTTACGCGAAAGTGCTGGTCTTGATATGACACTAACAGGTAAGTTTGACTTTGAAGCTGCAGGTGAACTTGATTTTGACCTAAATTGGTCGCACATGGTGGCGTACAAAACCAGCTTTATTAATGAAGAAGGTGGTGTAGAGCTTGGTGAAGATGAACTTGGTGATGTTTACCGTCCACAAGATAGAATCAACGCTAACATTACTTGGTCACTTGGCGATCACGCTGTAAACCTGTACTCATACTACATTTCTGCACAAGAAAATGCTTATGTTGATGAAAATGGTGAAAAGCAAGTTACCAATGAGCTGGATTCGTTTACTGGTCACAACTTAACGTACACCTATAACGCGCCGTGGGATGCAACAGTGTCAATTGCTGCGTTAAATGTACTTGATGAAGATACGCCACGCGAAACCAGTTCACCGCGTGAACCTGTGTTATCGCTTTATGATGTACGTGGTCGCGTATTTACGTTGAACTACACGCAGCGTTTCTAATATCAACCTAATAATTAACTCTCTTAATTTCCCTGGAGTTAGTTAGTGAAAGCCCAGTTATAATAACTGGGCTTTTTTTGTTGTTGCAGTTGTAAAGGGTGGAGTGGTTAGTTATGTGGCCATGTTTGTGTGCCATTAACCGGTAATTCAGTTTGACTTAAACTCGAGCAATAACCTGTACCGTCACTTGTGTAAAATACTTCTGCTAGTTCGTTAAAACCATTCGATTTTACCTGTGTTTGCGCTTTATCTGATACGGTGAATCCGTACATGGTAAACCACTTGGTTAAATCAAGTTGTGTAATGTTGCTCAATGAAATATATAGCCAATCGTTGCGCGCAATACTGGCAACTTCCGCTCGGGTGTAATTGGCAAAGCCCAAGCCTACTTTTTTACTTTCCCACGTGCTATCTGAATCATCAGCTCGATAAAATTCTCGCTCCCAAATATGCAGACGTGGGTAAACAAACCAGCCGTTATTTAGCGTGTTTTGTGCTTGTGCAGCCATCATAAGCTGCATGTAAATAGCATGGTGCTCAGACCAGCTTTTCGTTAAGTTAGCTTGCATATAAGCGACAGGGTCGGCATCAAGTTTACTTTGCTGCAGCGTATTAAATAGCGCTTTAAACGGTAGGCTTTGGCAGCTTGCAGACTCACCTGTTTCATCTTCGTAAACTGATTTACTAAAGTACGAATAAAAGTTTGTATTGGAGTGACCGCCATAGCCTTCAAAGCGCATGCTACCACGTTCTATGCCATGGCCAAGTTCGTGTAAGTCACCATGACCCATTGGGCTAAAGTTCCAACCTGCATCATATGGGTTGCCACTACAACCCCAGCCACAAGTGGGTTGGTCGGCATTCATGTGCTTAACAATATCAATGGTATCAACGTCCAAACCTCGAGCGGTTACAAAGTAGTGTATTTCTGGTTCAACATCAATGCCTGGTCCTTTAAAGCCTGCAAGCACATGCACTAAGTTATGAGTATAGCGAGATGTTGCATTGGCAAAGTCAGATGCCACAGGCCAAATGCTACCAGCTAGCGAGGCTTCTAATTTAGTCAGTTTCGAATGCACTTCAAAGCCGGGAGTTGCAATTTCTGCCCAGTCATAATCGCCGCTTGCCATACGCTCTGCAAAAATGGCGTCGTCAGCTTTATTGCGCCAGTGCGGGTGACGACCAATGTGGGTAAAGCTAAAGCTCACATCCACATCTTTTTTATTAAATGCGATTTGAATTGGCCCACCATAACTTGAAGTAAGGGTAACTGATTCGTTGGGTTTTACTTCAATTTTTTGTGTTTGCAGTAAATAAGGTCGGTTGTATTTATTCTCATTAAATATATGCGTTGCGCCGGTACGCAGCGTATTAATAAACACGTGGGTTGATACTTCTTGGTTGTCGGTACGTGTCACGGTAAAGCTTTGCCCAGGAATAGCGTACACCCCAGCAGAGCGAAAGTATGGTTTTGCCGTTAGCGTAACGGAAGCATGCTCTGGGGTAATGTGACTGAAATCAGAGCGACTAAAGTTACCCATATCTGGCTGAATAGGGTTGATATCTCGTACATTGTAAACCGCGTAATCGGCATACAACGATTTAAAAAATGAGGTAGTGTCCGTCGCGGTTTTATCCATCGGGAAACTAACCGTTTGGCGATAATGATCAGCCAGTAAAATCAGCAGTTTATTTAAACGATAGTCAGCACTGGTAAAAATATTACGTTTTTCACTATCAAACCTGTTAAACATTGCTTTAACGGCATCGGCACCGGCAAAAAATTCGCTCTGAGTATTTGATTCTGCAGGGCAGCTGCGCGTTTCACAATTTGATAAATCGACATTAAAGTTACCCGCTTTAAAATTATTTAACAGGGTATTTATTGCCACCATATCGCTTGGCAAGGTATTAAATACTGTACTTGGATTAAAGTCATCTAAGTAAAGCTTCCACCAATAGTTATCATTTTGATGGCTAATATTTAGCAGTTGTAATAACTTACGGCCATGATCGCCTATACCACCATCATACTGAATGTATATTACAGGGATATCTTGTTCAAGTGCCGAGCTAACTGCATCTAAAATGGCTTGTTTGTCATCACCATCACGCACCATACGAGAAATGATAATCACATCGGGCTTAGCGGCAATACACTGAGCCAGTTTATTGCCATCGCAATCACCTGCTTGGTTGTAAGACACATTACTGTAGTTATTATCAAGCCACGCGCGCGTTAAACTGCGGTCTCTAAACCAGTAGCTTTCATCAAGCTGAGTTAGCACCACATTAAATTGGTTTTTAGTGGTTGTGGATGTTTGTGTAAGCCAATCAAATGCATTGGTCATAAAGGTTAGCATTTGGTCGTTTACCGTGTTTCTAAATGGGTTGCCACCATATGCGAGGTATCTGCCTGTGTTTTCAGTTTTACTGCCGGCAATGGCGATAGGTAATATTCTATCTGACCCGCCAGATTGATTTGAGTTGGTGGTGTAAAGCACTGTATCGTTAAACGGGTATTGGCCTTGTAAAATCGCTGCGTCATGCGTTGGGTCCCAATCAATCGCGGTTAGCACGCCACCTTGTGCATTTTGTTTAAACAATTGTGATTTAATCGTGTTAAAGCGCGCCTTATGTGACGATAACTCGTTAATAGAGGCATTTAAGATGGTATCACTATCCTTAACAACTAAGGCATTGCCGGTTTCAATGGCAATTGTCAGCCAGCTCTTTTCAACTTCTAAAGTGAGTGATTGAGTATTACTTTCTTTACCGTCAGATAAGCTAAACGTTAATTGCTGTGAGCCAACATTGTCATCATTCGCACTGCCCGTAAGCGTCTTAGTATTTTGATTAAATGAAAGCCATGTTGGTAAATTAACCGGAGTAACAGTGATTGTATCGTTATCATCGTCTTTAACGTCTAGCGCTAGGCTAAATAGTTCATCCGCTCGTGTTTTAGCTGTTGTAGTGAGTAGTACAGGCAGATTGTTAATTGCTTCAACGGTTATCTCAATAGTGAGTGTGGCTTCGGCCTTACCGTCAGATACGCTAATTGCAATATTAGAGTACGTTGCCACGTTATCCTTAGTTGGCGTACCAAATAGGCGGCCCGTTTTATTATCAAAACTTAGCCAATTTGGTAAGTTTTTCACGCTAAAGTTAAGACTATCCCCATCGCTATCTTTCGTGGTTGGAATAAATTCGTAAGCAGTGTTTACTACCGCATTATTAGGTGTACCTGAAATTTCAGGTGGGTTATTGGTAATTGGCGCAGCATCCACGGTAATGCTCACGGTCATACTCGCAGTATCTTTGCCGTCATTAACGGTAATTATAATATCGTTATAGGTACCAACGTTTTGTTCATGCGGCGTTCCGTAAACTTCACCCTTAATAGTATTAAACGCAGCCCAACTTGGCAGATTACTTACACTAAAGCGTAACGTGTCTCCATCAGCATCATTTGCGGTGGGAATAAATGAGTAAGCAGTGTTTACTACCGCATTAGATGGTGTACCTGAAATTTCTGGTGGGTTATTGATAATTGGCGCCGCATCAACCGTAATACTCACGGTCATACTCGCAGTGTCTTTGCCGTCATTAACGGTAATTACAATATCATTATAGGTACCAACGCTTTGTTCGTGCGGCGTGCCGTAGATTTCACCTGTTATAGTATTAAACGCAGCCCAGCTTGGTAGATTACTTACACTAAAGCGTAACGTGTCTCCATCAGCGTCACTTGCGGTTGGAATAAATGAGTAAGCAGAGTTAGCTTGTGCATTCGTAGGTGTGCCTGATATAACAGGTGCGGTATTTGTAAGTTCGGCGGCTAATACAGTAATCGAAAAGGTTATTTCACTTTGTAGCTTGCCGTCACTTACAGTTAGGTTGATATTATTGTGTTGTCCAACATTTTCGCTTGATGGGGTGCCACTAAAAGTGGTGTTTGATTCATCAAACGAAAGCCACGTTGGAAGATTATTAACCTCAAATGTTAGCGTATCGTTTTCTTTATCGGTAACAGAAAGCACAAATGTATATGCTTTGTTTTCATATGCGTTTGGCGGTGTACCTGAAATTTCAGGCGCTGTATTGGTTTCTTGTGAGTCAATGACTTGAAGGCTGTATGTATACGTCGATGAGCCTTTGCCATCCGATGCAATCAATTCGAATGTAATACTTCCTAAATCCGTTGCGGCTGGTGTGCCTGTGAGTATATTGTTAGAAAGCGTCAACCAATTTGGCAAATTGTTCGCACTTATTGAAACAAGGTCGTTGTCTTTATCGCTAACAGTTGGCTTAAACTCGAACATTTTGCCAACAAAGGCATTGTCTGGCTCGCCAGTTAACGTAGGAGGAGTGTTGAGTACTATTTGCGTATTCTCTTCGCTGCTATCGCCACCACCACAGCCCGATAACGTAAGAGAAACGGCAGCAAGAAAGATTGCACTGATGTTTTTCATTGTTATTGTTGTTAATTTTGCATTTAAGTTGAGTTTTAACTCTAACATTTGTGCAATAACAGAGGTATAACCAAAAAGTTGGTTTTTTAAGCTATGGATCAAAAAGTTAGCTTAAGGTAGGAAGGGAAACATAAAGCAAAGAAAGGTGTTCCCAAAAGTGCGGTATCAGGTGTCAGCCCTTGAACCCTAAGGCTCAAGGCGGAGCGCAGTTAGTTACCGTAGGCTTCTCGGTACATGCCGAGCTTGCGCAATAGTAATCTGAACTGAGTTCCTAAGAAAAGTTTATCGGCTCAGGGACGTAACCTTTCTCCAACACTCGAGGGAACATCTTTATTATAAGAAATATTGCCGAGATAACTAGTGCAAATCTAAGATTGTTTGATCAAGTGCAGCAAAAGTATTCAAATTGTGTGTGTTTTCAACACTATTGTCTAAAACAATGGCGTGAATAGGGCGTCAGTGTTAGCATTATCATTGAACTACAGCAACTCAAATAGCGCGTTATGTCACAAGATTATCAAGCAACTCAAGTTACTCTCGAACAAAATGAACTGTTTATTATGCCAAGCGAAGTACACGGCGTTATTACCGGCTTACTTGCTTGCGGCATTGATATTGAAGATAAAGAATACCTAACAATTTTAAGCGATGTGTTTAATGACGGCATCGCATTTTCTGGCGATCTGAAAAAGTTATTGGTGGGCTTTTATAGTCAAATTCGCAGCACGCTAGACAATCGAGAACTGCAATTTGAGTTGTACCTGCCAGACGAAGATGAATCGCTACATGACAGAGCAAACGCTTTAGTATCATGGGTGTCAGGTTTTCTACTGGGCTTTGGTTTAAAACAAAAAGACTACGGCAAGTTATCCGCAGAGGTAAAAGAAGTTATTCACGACTTTACCGAGATTAACCAAATGGATACAACCTTTGATGAAAGCGAAGAAGATAAACAAGCGTTTCACGAAGTAGTTGAATATGTGCGTATTTCGGTGCATTTATGTTTTGCTGAACTCGGCAAAATTGAACAGCAAAACGCCGCGGTTAACACCACCATTCACTAAGCAGTAGGAAGTAATATGACACACCCACTTTCAATTTCAGTTGAAGAAGTAAATGCGCGTCGCAGTAAATTACTTGATGCAATGGCAGATAACTCAGTTGCGATTATTCCTGCCGCTGTTGAAATAACCCGTAGTCGTGATACTGAATTTGCGTTTCGCCAAGACAGTGATTTTTTCTATTTAACGCAATTTCCAGAGCCTGACGCAGTGCTCGTACTGGTAAAAGGCGAAACGGCAGAGTCGCACTTATTTTGTCGCGAGAAAGATAAATTAGCAGAGATTTGGTGTGGCCGTCGTATCGGTGCTGAAAAAGCAAAACAAGACTACGGTTTTGATAATGCATTCACATTAGCAGAACTTGACGACAGCTTGATTGGTTTAGTGTCTGGTAAACAAACACTTTATTACGCACAAGGCACTTATAAAGAATTCGATGACAAAGTGTGGTCGCTGTTAAGCACATTACGTGGTGCGCCAAAGCGTGGCTGGAAAGCACCAACGGTGATTAGTGATATTCGCAGCGCTTTGCATGAAATGCGCTTGTTTAAATCAGACGCAGAACTTGCAATTATGGCTAAAGCAGGTGAAATCAGTGCACAAGGCCATATCCGTGCGATGCAATTTGCTAAAGCGGGAGCCACTGAATACCAATTAGAAGCTGAACTTCATCACCATTATGCAATGAATGGTGCGCGTCATCCAGCGTATGGCACTATTGTTGGCGGCGGCGATAACGCTAACATTTTACACTACACCGAAAACAGCGATGTACTTAATGATGGTGATTTAGTGCTGATTGATTCTGGTTGTGAGCTAAATGGCTATGCAGCAGATATTACCCGTACCTTCCCAGTAAATAGCAAGTTTAGTGACGCGCAGCGTGAAGTTTATAACTTAGTCTTAAAAGCGCAGCTAGCGGCACTTGAAATGGTAAAACCAGGCAATACCCTAAAACAAACTGCTGATGTTGTGGTGCGTATTTTAACGCAAGGATTAGTTGATTTAGGTATTTTAAACGGCGATATCGACAGCCTGATTGCAAACGAAAAATACAAAGATTACTACATGCATGGCTTAGGCCATTGGTTAGGGTTAGATGTACACGATGTTGGTGAATATAAATTAGACGACCAAGACCGCCCATTTGCGCCAGGCATGGTACTGACGATTGAACCGGGTTTATATATTGCTAACGATAGCGATGCGCCAGAGAAGTACCGCGGTATTGGAATTCGCATTGAAGATGATGTAGCCGTTACAGAACAAGGTCATCAAAACCTCACTGCAAGTGTGCCAAAAGCAATTGACGAAATTGAAGCAATAATGGCTCAGTAACCTCAGGTATAAAGCTATGTTCGACATTGTAATTGTAGGCGGTGGTTTAACTGGTGCGTGCGCAGCCCTTAGCTTAAAATTGCGCAACCCAAAGTTAACTATCGCGGTGATAGAAGCGTTTGTTGCAACTGATGAAAGTCAACCAAGCTTTGACGACCGCAGTATTGCATTGGCAAGTGAATCATTTAAATATTTATCGGCACTTAATTTGTTAGATGCAAATAATGACTTTACTGCCGCAATAAACGATGTATTAGTATCTGATCGCGGCCATTTTGGTACAACCCAAATATCGAGCGCAGAATATCAAGTACCAGCGCTTGGTTATGTGGTTGAGGTAAGACCATGGGGCCAACAATTACATAAAAAGATGGCATCACAAGGTATAGAATTGTACTGCCCAGATAAGGTGAGTACTTACCAACAGCACGTGAGCAGAGTTGATCTCACGCTTGAATCAGGCGCTGAGATTACCACCAAATTGATGCTGGTGGCAGATGGCGCGCATTCTAAAACATTGGCGCCATTGCATATTCATACCGAAACCCTTGATTATGATCAAGTGGCACTGATCGCCAATATTGAGGTGGCAGACGGTCACCACAATAAAGCATTTGAACGTTTTACAGAAACAGGCCCAATGGCACTATTACCAATGACGAAAAACCGTTTTTCATTGGTGTGGTGTGTTAAACCAGAACAGCAAGAGACCTTATTAGCACTGCCAGATGACGAATTTATAGCACAATTACAGACATCATTTGGCTATCGAGCGGGACTTTTCACCAAAGTGGGTATGCGTGCAGCGTATCCTCTTAAAGTGGGTAAGCCGGAGCGTTTAATGCATCATCGCGTTGCGATTTTAGGCAATGCTGCTCACCTTGTTCATCCTATTGCAGGTCAAGGCTTTAACCTTGGTTTGCGCGATGTGATATTACTTGAAAAGCTCGTGACTGACGCGCTTGCAGCAAAACAAGATATTGGCGATGTAAGTTTGCTTAATCGATACCAAGTTGAGCGAAATCAAGATGTTGACACTGTGTTGTGGTTAACTGATGCTCTCGTTAGAGGGTTTTCTAATGATAACCGTGCGTTTGCATTAACGCGCAGTCTTGTTTTAACCGCTATGGCCAAGTGTAAACGTGTAAAAGCGCCACTAGCAAAACAACTGATGGGGAATGTAGGTTAGTGAAACAGGTTCAAGCAATTGTTGTTGGTGGTGGCTGCATTGGTTTAAGTGCAGCGCTAGGCTTAGCTAACCTTGGCAAAAAGGTGTTATTGATTGATGCAGGCAAGCCAGCTCAGGTAGATAGCGACGAATTTGGTTTACGAGTCAGCGCGATTAGTAAAGCAAGCCAAGCACTTTTTGAAAAGCTAGGGATTTGGCAGGGCATTCAAGCACAGCGATTAGCTGCTTACACAAATATGGATGTACGCGATAAAGATTCAATTGGTCGCATTCACTTTGCCAGTAACGAACTCGACTTATCTGAGCTTGGTCATATTGTCGAAAACGAGGTGATCCGTCAGGCGCTGATCACGCAATGTGAAAAAAACGACAATTTAGAAATTTTGTTTGAAACACCGTATAGCAGCATTCATCAAACCGATGAACAAGTATTGGTTACGCTTGCTTCTGGTGAGCCGGTTATGGCGGAGCTGTTAATTGCGTGCGATGGTGCAAACTCAGCAATTCGCAGCCAATTTAAAATGCCAATTACGTTTTGGGATTATGACCATCACGCGATAGTGGCAACAGTAACAAGCCAAGTTCCACACGCAAATACAGCGCGCCAAGTGTTTTTACCTACAGGCCCGCTCGCATTCTTGCCATTACCTGAGCAAAATACCCACTCAATTGTGTGGTCTACTTCGCCGGAACATGCCAAACAACTATTGGCAATGGAAGAGGGCGAATTTAATAAAGCACTTACTGTTGCATTTGATAGTGAACTAGGTTTATGTTGTGTAAATAGCCAACGACTCAGTTTCCCACTTAAAATGCGCTATGCAAGAAAGTGGGTCGAAAATCGCGTAATTTTAATGGGGGATGCGGCGCATACCATTCACCCGTTGGCTGGTCTTGGCATGAATTTGGGCTTAAAAGATGTAGCAAAATTACTACAGTTAGTTGCAGATGACCAAAGTAATGTATTTGCCAATGGCAAGCTATTGCGTCAATACGAAATGGCACGAAAAGCCGATGCACAAACGCATATTGCAATGATGCAGGGTTTAAAAGAGCTGTTTGAAGGCAGCAACCCAGTTAAAAAGCTGATCCGTGGCATTGGTTTAAATGTGGTTGATGCCGCTAAACCAATAAAGCACTTGTTTGCTGAAAAAGCATTGCAATAACGCCTCTCAGTTTGGCGCATAATGCGCCAAATCTTTGCACTTATGTCTATCTCTCAAACAGCCATCGGACCTCTCGATACATATAACAACGCGTTAGCTAATGGTTTTAAACATGATGTGGCGCAAGCGGTTGCTGTTACAGCGCTGCAAGATTGTTATTTAGCTTTGGAAAATAAGCGAAAAGCCGTAACAGGCGTGTATTTATATGGCCCTGTTGGACGCGGTAAAACCTGGTTGATGGACAGTTTTTTTAATGCATTAACAGTGCCTGCAAAACGTCAGCATTTTCATCACTTTATGCGCTGGGTGCATCAACGTTTATTTCAATTAACAGGTCGTGAAAACCCGCTTAATGTGCTTGCAAGTGAACTGGCAAGTGAAGTTGATGTACTGTGTTTTGATGAATTTTTTGTTAGCGATATTGGCGATGCAATTTTATTAAGTGGTTTGGTACAGGCGTTTTTTGACCAAGGTTTAGTGCTGGTGGCCACCTCAAATCAGCACCCTAATGCGCTTTACGAAAACGGTTTTAATCGTGAAAGGCTGCTTACTGCGATTAATGCGTTAAAACAACATATGCATGTGTTAAGTGTTGATGGTGGACAAGATCATCGCTTACACCCAGGTGAAAAATTTTGTCGTTATTGGGTTAACCAAGCAAGCGCATTAGAGACGAGTTTTACTAATACGTATTTGGCATTGGACCAGCAGCAATTGATAACCACTCCGTTTGAGCTAGGTCATCTGCAAATTCCAATACGTAAGCGCAGTGAGCAATTGCTTTTATGTGATTACAATGCGTTATGCGAGCAATCATTAGCGGCGGTAGATTTTATCGCTTTATGTGATTCGTTTAAGGCCATATTTTTAGACAAGGTACCGCAACTTTCATGTCAGTCAGTTACTAAGCAAATAGCGCGGGGCACGGAAGATGGTGCTGTACGTGTTGCTGCTGGCGATCGTGAATTGCCAATGCTGTCGCGAAAAGACGATGGCGTGCGCCGCTTTATCGCGTTAGTTGATGAGTGCTATGACCGTTCAATTCCACTTTACATTAATGCCGGTGTGCCTTTAGATGAACTATATACGCAAGGCATTTTGGCGTTTGCATTTAGGCGTACACTAAGCCGTTTAAATGAAATGCAGCTTACGCGTTTTCAGTACAAAGCTTAAGCAAAATACTGTGTAAACAAAGTATTATTGAAAATTCAGTGTTTTACATGAGCAAGATCAAGCAATTTTAAAAAAGTTTATCTAACCTGAACTCGGGATATGAAGTTAACTAACAATTTGTATTATATATATTTTATTATTTTAAACCTGCTAGCTTGATAATTTTTCTTAGGACAAGGCAAATTTGTGCGTTAATAGCGGAGCCTATTGCAAACAAATTTAACGCAGTAGTAAGAAAAAGAAGCTGCTAGAAAGTAATTTGTTATTCCGAGCTCAGGTTATCTATACTGTGTAACGGAACCAATAATAAAAAAGGAAACACAATGAGCCTAGCGACAGAACAAATCACCGATTTAGAATTACTTTTGAAATTTCCTACAGCGAGTGCGATGCAAGGTCTTAAAATTCATCATGATGCGCCAGAAAGTATGCAGGCCTCGGCAAAACGTTTATTTGATCGTGGCATTATTGATCAAGTAGATGGTGGCTATCTAACCGAGTTAGGTCATGAACTTCAACAACACGCGTTACATTTAACCAACGCATTAAAATAATACCGCGCTAAATAAACAGTCCAAAACCTGTCTAGATTGGTGTAATCTAGACAGGCTACGTTAAATAAGGACTGTTATGTTTAATCTTAAATTTCCCCTTTTATCTGTTTGTTTGTTGAGTAGTTTTGCGTCTTATAGTGCAATTTATAAGTGCGAAATTGATGGTGTATTAACGTTTAGTGATACCCCATGCAGTGATAAATACGAGAAAATCGAAGTCAGTCCACAGGTAATCAAAAAGCGCCCGCAGTCGGGTGCAAAACAAAATACCGATTCAACCGATAACTACGTTAAATCACGCCAGTTAAAGCGCGAGATAGATAAAGTGAAAGCGCGTATTAAAAAGCTACAAAAAGACATGGATGCCGAGATAAGCGAGGTTAAAAACATGACTGTGCGTACTGCAAATAACCTTTACGGTGCCACTCGTTCAGAAGCGTTAGCACTTGAAATGAATGCCATTACAGAACGTTACAAATCGTCTATTGAGTTAGAGCAAGGTAATTTAGAACGTTTGCAAAAAGAGCTAAATAAGCTTAATAACAGTAGTCAAAGCAGCGGTTTTAGCGGTAACTCACACGAGCAAGAATTAAATCGCATTGGCAGTTATGTTGAACAGCGCGCGGTAGAGCGAAAAATAGCGAATAATAATGCGCAAATAAAGCGTTTACAGCGTGAAATGAATGACGAATTAGCAGCGTTAAAAAATCAATCTGGACAAGCCAAAAGCAATATTGCTGGCGCCAAACTGCAGCAATCGCTGGCACAAGAAATGGCCGCAATTAACAAACAATATCAAGTAAAAATCGATGCGGTGGCAAAAGATAATACACTGCTACGAGCACAAAAAAATAAAGCGCCAAAATCATTCTCGCAGGATTTTAACGGTGATGGAGAACAATAAATACCGTTATGCCACCTTTTGACAATTTTGAATTAATTGTTATCTAGCTAAGTGTTTGACTTAGTTTAGTTATTTGTTTTTACAAATCCTGTCTTTTTGACATGTTATAAGATGTGATAACCAAATATAGCTACGTAAACTAGCCTTTTTGATGGTTGAAAACTGTTCAATCAAACATTGCTTAACCTGAGTTCAGGTTGCTTAGCCAATTCATTAAAGAGGAACTTAACATGGCTGATTCAAGTTTATATTTGGTAAAACTGCAATTTAAACCCGATGCACTAGGTGCAGGATCTATGGTGTTACAGCTAGCCGTTAATCCAAGCACAGGTACTATTAACGGTGCAGCTGAAGGACATATTTTAGAAGGCACGCAGCATTCGCCAAGCTTTACAGGAAGTGGTTCAGGGCATTTGCATGCAACAGGCTTAGGCACAAGTACAAAAGTGGCGGCATTAACCGGTAATGCTGTTGTGTCATTCCCACCACCTGCGATTGGCAGTTATCAAACGAATTTCACCGCATCGCTTTCTGTTGATGATAACTGGAACGGTACAGGCAGTTTCTCTGTTGGTGATAATACCTATGCATGTCAGGTATCTATGATTGATTAATAGGGCTTGAAAACCCTATAAAAAATAAATGCGTCCCCTAAAAAAAAGCCTGTGAAAACATAGGCTTTTTGTTGGGTGCCAAAATATAAACGAGGTTAATTGCCAAGCTTATGTTTATACGTCCACAAATGCAGCATTTCGAGCGCAATGGTGGCGCCTGCAAGTGCGGTAATTTCGCTGTTATCGTAAGCGGGAGCCACTTCTACCACATCCATTCCTACAATATTCAGCCCTTTTAATTCGCGAAGAATATTGAGCGCTTTGTCGGTGGTTAAGCCACCGCAAACCGGTGTGCCCGTACCTGGTGCAAATGCTGGGTCAAGCGCGTCAATATCAAAGGTTAAATACACAGGTAACTCACCTACAGAGTGTTTAATCATCTCGGCAATCGTGTGTGCCGATAGTGCATTACTTTCAGCGCCATCAATCACTTTAAAGTCATGCTCAGCTTGGGTGTAATTAGTGCTAATACCCACTTGCACCGAACTGTTTTTGTCGATGAGTCCTTCGTTTGGCGCATGGTAAAACATGGTGCCATGATCATAATGACTGCCATTAGCATAGGTATGGGCATCAAAATGCACTAACGCCATTTTGCCAAAACGTTTTGCATGGGCACGTAAAAGCGGCAAAGTAACAAAGTGATCACCACCAAAACTTAAAAGGCTTTTACCTTGTTCGAAAAGTTGTGTTGCGGCATCTTCTACTTGTTGTGTAACACCTTCGCTATCGCCCGGTGCAAACACCAAGTCGCCTGCATCAATTACAGTACAACCTCTTTAAACCCATTTTTTCCTTTTATTCTGGTAATAAAGGGTGGAGGGATAAACTTAGCTAATTCGGCCTCATATTTAGCAAACTTATTATTACAAGAATCGCATTCGTTTATGGTAAACACGCTTTTATTCCCAAGCATCTCGGGAACGGAATGTGATCTATTATTGAACGTTACAGATTGGCTTTTGCAAAACCTACAAGTTTTGATATTCGTGCCAATTATTTTTTAGGCCAGTCCAAGTTATCTTTTTGAATGTGTGAAAATAAATTTTTATTCAAGTGGGCCTCTAACAATTGAATGTACAAAGATCTTAATGTCTGGACTGTTTATTGTCCAATAGAGGGAGGACTCTTAAGGGTATAGTTAAACCGAGAATTAATGGGACTGGAGTTGTTGATTGACGATAAAAACAAAAAAACCTGTGCAATGCACAGGCTTTTTATATTTGGTGGAGCTGGGGGGATTTGAACCCCCGTCCGAAAAGCGTCGACCTTCGGTCCTACATGTTTAGTATCGTCTTTTGGTTAACCTTTAAATCTCGGACGAACACGATAAGTAAAGGCGAGGCCGCTTAGTTTTAACGCTTCAACCCCGGCCAGGGTTTCCGTCGCGATCAGGTGTTAGGGTGACACTCCAAAATCCAGTCCACAAGAATACTTGGAAGGAGCGCTAGCGGCCTAAGCTGCTAGAGCGTAAGAATCGTCGTTTGCGATTACTTTAAATACGGCTTTTTTACGAGGCCAGCCGCACCTCGACATGCACCTTAGGCTTCATGAATCCCGTCGAATCCTAATCAGCCCCGATTCAGTCATAAGACATAAATCTTAGAATACTTTTCTATCGCCAGCAAAGCTAGTGATGGTGCGGATTGTAGCGGTATTGTATTGGTTTGACAACCTTTTTCCGTTTTTATCTTGTGTACCAGTTTGTGTATCAATTTTTTAAACTTATTAAATGGTTGAGGATAATTGTTGGCTAGTCATCAAAGTGGATGAAATTTTTATGCTTCATTAGATTTTCAATTGTGGGTATTTTTAAAATATTCTAGTTTTAATGTGTAATGCTGTATTGACTTAATTATTTATGTTGAATAAATTGTAACCACAAAAAATAACAAGGATTTTCAATGGTTAAGGGCACAATTTCATTTTTTAAATTAGACGACTTTGGTTTTTATAAGAAAGGGAAAGATCTGCCCGAAAAGGGCGACTTTAAGGAAATGGTTTTCAAGTTTCACGAGTGGGTCGAAAACTGTACCTCATATGAAGATACTTGCCCTTTTGATGGTAAGAAAAGGACATCTAATAAGTCACTCTTTTGTTTGAACACAACAGTTGATAATCAAACCGGTGATATGGTTGCTGTACTATGGAAAACTATAGGGGCACAAGGGGGCTCTGTTAGTGGAATTGATATAACAGCTTCACCGAATCAATCTCACATAAAAACTGTAGAAAAGGCGGCCAAAGATATTGTGTTTGGAGAACCAATGTATTACTGGTTTATTCCAAGTTTAAATACTTTCGCCTCGATTAGATTTGCAAACTCGGTATCAGATATAAATCTAGTTAAAAGGTATTTTAGGTCTTTTGTAAATCACTTTATGGAGTGTGAAGGGCGCCATGTCACGATGGAAGAAAAGGATGGTTTTAGTTACAAAAAAGTTACCTTTCGTGATAAAAACGGCGATGGTCTTCATTTTAAGTTCAATGCTAGTACGTTTAAACACAAAATGAATGAAGATCGTTTAGACGCTTTAAGAAAGCGAATTACTCATTTAGTCAAAAGGGATTATATTTCAGCAACAGGAAGTCAAGGTCGTGATCTTTGGTCTAAAATGACGAACGGACTCCCTTTAATTTCAGCACCAAAAACAAAAGATCATCGTAGAGTAGAATCGGTTTCAGAAATTCAACCATCACTAGAAGAACTAAGGGAGTTATTACAAATATATGAAAATTCAAATTTTGGTGGTTGGGAAAATATAGGTGTGCGAGTCGACGACTCTGAGAGGATTATTTGGTTAGATGAGTTTTCGGCTAGAGAATACATTGCTATGGATTACAAGCGAGATAATTTACCTATATTAACAGCAGAGCAGTTAATGATTAAATTGCAGTCTAGAAGGAGTGACTTAATTGCTACAATAGCTAAAGCTGCTGAGAAGGCCGCATAATGCGTTATATTTTAGCTATAAGTATCATATTTTTGGCTGTATGTTTTTATGGTGTTCAAGAATTAAAAATCGACTACACATATAATCTAATGAAGGAGCTGATTAATTATTTAACAGCCTCTTCAGGTGCAGTTTTTACAATCCTAGGATTATGGGTAGCTTATGTATACCCTAATGCAATCGTAAAAATTGTTAGGCCTAGTATTGATGAGATATTAAGTCCAGATGATGTAACAAGACTTAAAAGGATGTTGATTGTACTTTGTTTGTGTATCTTAATTATAGCGGTATCATTGATATTCCATTTGTCATATTTGTTCCTCAGCAAGACTTCTTTTTACTTACATAATGTTACACTGATTAAGAACTTAGCACTGACGATAGTTGGTTACATTTCAGTTTTGCAGTTAATTGTTTTTTATTTCGTTATTGCTACTAATATCAACTTTCTTCATGACCTCTATTCAAAGACGAATATGCAAGAAGTGAATGATAAACTATCTAAATAGTTTAGCCTTTAATTGCAATTTACTTCTCTATATAGGAAAGCAATCCAAAGATTGCTTTTCCTCAGCTTTGAGAATGTTTTTCATTTATAGTTCATTGTATTTATTAGACTTTCCAAAGCATTTTTCTACTGGATATTTTTCTCTATTTACGTGGAGCTTTCTTTGAGTTGCTTCAAGCAAGTCAATGTTAGTAATATCAGAAATACGCAATAAATAAATGAATATATCAGCAAGTTCTTCATTGACTTTTTCTTTTTGAACCTTTGAAAGATTGTTACTTTCTTTTTCTGTTAACCATTGGAAAATTTCCATTAATTCAGACGCTTCAACGCTTAAAGCCATACTTAAGTTTTTAGCAGAGTGAAATTTAGTCCAGTCCCTTTCCTGAGAAAATTGTTTGATTTTTTCCTGTAACGACTTAATTTCGTCCATTTCTAATTTCCTGCAATTCTTCAAGTGTTAGCCATGGTTTATAGCGGTGTATCATTGTATGGCAATTAGCGCAAAGCAGTGAAAGATCTTCTAGCCTAGTTTTTGAGGTTTCGCTGTTGGCTGAAAGAGGATTGTTATGGTGGCACTCAATATAACCTTTGCCTCGTTCACCATACATTTCATCAAAGTTGAACGAGCAAATTTCACACTCTAGCTTACCTTTCAACTTCATGGCAGACTCTTTTTTTAATCTTACAATTTCAGGATTTCTTTCTCTTCGAATGTGATTCCGATAAACAGGTCTACCTTCTATAACTTCTGGGTTATTAACTTCATCAAGGGTAAGTATATGATTTTTGTTGTTACCCAGTTCAATTGCAGATCCTTTTTTAAGAGTTGACTCTCTGACGCACTCTATAAAATGATTAGCAAAAAATTCACTGCCGAAGGGAAGGTTATACTTTCTTTCTATCAGTCTAATATCATATCTATGCGGATAAATATCATCTGGCCATACAGTATTTTCTGAATAGTACATTTGGCTAGTAATCTCGCACTTTACTAGAGAATGAATAACACCATTATAGTGTTTCGCATCTACTCTAGGGAAACCTCGAACTTTGTCTAGGTCTTCTGTTTGTAACAGTTGCAAATACTCAATAAAATACAGAGTGTCACCTATTGCTACATCTTTTGTTTTGACAGTACTAAAAATTGCTTTGTGACCCCAAACACCTTTAGAAAGTCCAATCTCTAAATTACTTCTTGCACTTTTTGGAACATATACTATCCAATCCATATTACCTCCTTTGATTAATGACTAAATGTTACTTGTTAGTTTGTGATAGATAAAGTTATAAATTTAAGTTATTTCAGTAGTTTAGTTGGGTAGTGGAGGGTTGTTGCGTAACCCCTTAGCAGCATGGATGCTGCGTCACTCAGAAGTTTCATATTAAACTATTCCCTCCTTTGATTAACTCTTTTATAGGCAAAACTAGCTTGAGTCGTTGGAACGACTCACACCCCAAAGCAACAAGCAAATCAAAACGAAAATTCAGGGATGAATGGTGATCGCCGAATGGACTCGGCGCTACAATGCTAATAAATATTCTATTAGTTGAAACAACCCATTTAAAGCTTTCCTTTTAAAGAGGAAAACTCCTAAAAATAGTTATTATGTGCACATACAGTTAGTTGTCGCATTAGCTTCGACGATTGTTGGATTCTCGTTTAATTTGATAACACGAGGCGGCAGCCAGACACCGCTAAAAGCGTTTGGAACAAGAGAAACAGCAACCAAAAGCTGATAAAATTTGGCATTGAAGGCGACCTTTGGGTCGCCTTTTTTGTTTGTTAGGAGTGCGCTTTTAAATACTTCATACATGTTGTGGTTAATTGGTTTTGATCAATCTGTATCTCTTCATCGATTACGATCGAGTTTTCCCAACAAGCTGAATGTAGGCTTT